>NZ_JBHTST010000113.1:0-27922 GCF_042794995.1 Streptomyces sp. NPDC056503 | reverse complement strand
GGACGGACGCGCGGCACGCCGACGCTGCCGCCCGCGGATCCGGGTGGGGGTGCGGGTGGAGAGGTGCGGGTGGAGGGCCGCTCGCGCGGCGGCGGCGCCTCGCGCAGGATCACGGCGTCGGGACGACTTCGACACGGATGGGCACACCCTCGTACAGCCCGGTTTCCCCCCGGTCCGCCTCCCGGCTTCCCGGCCTACGTCCCGGAGCCGTGACGGACGAGGGTGGGCTTCGTCCTGGCGCGCAGGCCCCGCACGGCCTGGACCCGGCGGGCGTCGATCCGGCCGCGGCAGGAGCGGAGCTGGTGCCGCGAGACGCGGGCCCGCTGGCCGCCGCCGGCGATCAGGGCGTTGACCGAGACCATGGGGTCGCCGCCGACCGAGCGGGCGAGCAGCGCGCCCACCACGACGGGGCCGAGGGCGACCACCAGGGCGGTGCCGGTGACCGAGGCGCGGCGGAGGGGGCGGCGGCGTGAGGTGCGGAGGCTCATGGGTCCATTCCAGCCGCCGCGGGCGTCCGGCGGATCCGCCGGTGTACTCAGCGGACGGTGGGAGCCGTACTCAGGGACGCGTACGCACGACCCGCGGCGGGGTGCGGTCAGCCGGTGCGGCGGGCTCGGCGGGCGCGGGCGAGGGCCCGGCCGCCCAGTGCCGTCGCGGCGAGGCCGACGAGCAGGGACACATAGGCGCCGCCGAGGCCGTTTCCGGTGCCGAGACCGCCGTCGGCGGTGGCCGCGACCAGCGCTCCCAGGACGACCGCGGCCGCTCCGGCGGTCAGGGCGAGCAGCGCTCCGCGCGGGCCGGTCGTGGTGCCGAGGCGACCGGTCGGGCGGGCGAGGGCGCGCCAGGCGGCGACCAGGCCGATGAGACCGATCAGCGCGCCGGTGGTCGCGCCGAACCGGCCGGCGCCGAAGGTGGTGACGGAGGCGGCGACGGTCCGGGAGGGGGCGGACGCGGCGGCGGAGGCGGCGGACGCGACGCCGCCGATCAGGGCGGCCGCGCCGGTGGCGAGCAGACGGCGGACGTTCATGGGACGGCTCCTTCTTCTTCGTGCGATCCGGTGCCCCGAGGATGTCCGCCGGCCCCCTTCCCGGTCGTCCGCCGGCCGCGGTCACTTCGGCTGCCGCGGTCGCGGTAGAGGGCGCCTCCCTACCGCGTCCGTGGTAGTCGCGGGCTCCTGCCCGGGGCCGACTCCCCCGCGTGCCGGTGCGGTTAGGGTGCGCCCATGACGGAAGCGGGAGCGAAGGTCCGGCGGTGGTACGGCGACGCGGCCATCGCGGCGGGGGTGACGGCGGCGCTGCTGGTCACGGCGGCCTCCGGGCCACGGCCCGCGTCCGGCTCCGCCGTGGCCGGGTACGCCTTGCTGGCGGCCGGCGGGGCGGCGCTGGTGGCACGGCGGCGGGCGCCCCGGGTCGTGCTCGCGGTCACCGGGGTGTGCGCGGTCGGCTACCAGGCGGCCGGGTTCGACGTGCCGGTCGTGGCCTATCTGTTCGCCGTGTACGCGGCCGTTCGGGCCGGGCACCACCGGGTCACCGCGGTGGCGAGCGTGCTGATGCTGGCCGCGCTGCCGGGGGCCGCCCTGGTGTCGGGCCCGTACGACACGGGCGAGGCGTTCGCGCGGGCGCGCGGCGCGCTGGAGATCGCCTGGCTGGTCGCGGCGGCCGCGGCGGGCGAGGCGCTGCGGCAGGCCGAGCGGCGGGCGGACGAGGCGGAGCGGACCCGGGAGGAGGTGGCGCGGCGCCGGGCCGACGAGGAACGGCTGCGCATCGCCCGGGAGTTGCACGACTCGCTCACCCACCAGATCTCGGTGGTCAAGGTGCAGTCCGAGGTGGCCGTCCATGTGGCCCGCAGACGGGGCGAGGACGTGCCGGCGGCGCTGCTGGCGATCCAGGAGGCGGGACGGGAGGCGAGCCGCGAGCTGCGGGCGACGCTGGAGGCGCTGCGCGACGACGACACCGCGCCGCCGCGCGGTCTCGACGACGTGCCGGAACTGGTGGAGCGGGCCCGGGTGTGGGGGCTGGAGGCGACGCTGAGCGTGGAGGGGCGGCGGGGGGACGTACCGGCCGCCGTGGACCGGACGGTGTACCGGATCGTCCAGGAGTCGCTGACCAACGTGGCCCGGCACGCCGGCGCGGGCACGGCGACCGTGCGCATCGAGTGCCGTCCGGAGGCCCTGACGGTCAGCGTCGAGGACGACGGGCGGGCGAGCCGGGCCGCGGCTCCGGTGCCGGGTCTCGGCCTGCTCGGCATGCGCGAACGCGTCACCGCCCTCGGCGGCCTGCTCACCGCCGGGCCGCGCGACGGGGGCGGCTTCTCGGTCCGGGCCGAGCTGCCGGTGGAGCGCGCGCTGTGATCCGGGTGCTGCTCGTCGACGACCAGCCGCTGATCCGCAGCGGGTTCCGCGCCCTGCTCGACCTGGAGGACGACATCGAGGTGGTGGCCGAGGCCGCCGACGGCCGGGAGGCGCTGGCCCTGGTCCGCGCGTACCTCCCCGACGTCGCTCTGGTCGACGTCCGCATGCCGGTCCTCGACGGGATCGAGACCACCCGGCGGATCGCCGCGGATCCGGCGCTCGCCGGGGTGCACGTCGTGATCCTCACCAACTACGGCCTGGACGAGTACGTGCTGGACGCGCTGCGCGCCGGCGCCGCGGGCTTCCTCGTCAAGGACGTGCTGCCGGAGGACTTCCTGCACGCCGTGCGGGTCGCCGCGCGCGGCGACGCCCTCCTCGCCCCCTCGATCACCCGCAGGCTCATCCACCACTGCCTCGCCCGGCCTCCGGTCGCCGCCTCCTCGGGCGGCCGGGGCCTCGACGAGCTGACCGGCCGGGAGCGGGAGGCCGTGGTCCTGGTGGCGCGCGGTCTGTCGAACGACGAGATCGCCGCCCGCATGGTGATCAGCCCGCTGACCGCGAAGACGCACGTCAACCGGGCCATGAGCAAGCTGGGCGTCCGGGACCGGGCCCAACTGGTGGTGCTGGCCTACGAGTCCGGTCTCGTCACCCCGAACGACGGCTGAGCCGGGTCCCGTTCCCCCCACCCGGGCGGGTGCTCCTGCCGCACCACCAGCACGGCACTTCCCAGACCCCGGGTGGGCGGGATCCACTGGGGGCCGGGGCGGGCGGCCTAAGGGGTGGGGCATGACGGTGACCGTGCTGGTGGTGCAGCAGGAGGACGGGGCCGGGGCCGGGCTCGTCGGGGAGCGGCTGGCGGCGGAGGGGGTGCGGCTGGACGTGCGGCAGCCGTGGCGGGGCGGGGAGTTGCCCGCCGGGCTCGCGGGGTACGACGGGATGGTGGTGCTCGGCGGGTCGGCCGGCTGCCGGGACGACGGGGTGGCGCCGTGGCTGGGGCGGGTGCGGGAGCTGGTGCGCGAGGCGGTGCGGCGGGAGGTGCCGCTGCTCGGGATATGCCTGGGGGGCCAGGTGGTCGCGGACGTGCTCGGCGGCGCGGTCGCTCCCCGCGCGCGGGGACCCGAGGTGGGCTCCGTACCGCTGCGGCGGCTGCCCGCCGCCGAGTCGGATCCGGTGTTCGGGGCGGTGCCGGACGGGGCGCCGGCGGCGCAGTGGCACTTCGACGAGATCGTCCGGCTGCCGGCGGGGGCCGTGGCGCTGCTCGGCGGGGACGACTGTCGGTACCAGGCGTTCCGGGTGGGTCCGGTGGCGTGGGGCACGCAGTTCCATCCGGAGGTGGACGGGGACGCCGTGGCGCGGTGGGCGCGGGAGGACGCCGTGGCCGTCCGGGCGGCGGGCGGCGATCCGGAGGCGGCGGTGGCGTCCGTACGGCGGGACGGCGAGCGGCTGCGTACGGTCTGGGGCACGGTGGCCGGGGCCTGGGGGCGGGTGGTGCGGGAGCGGGCGGCGGCGGACGGGGCTCGTTGAGGTCCGGCCGGTCGGGTGGGGCGGGTGGCCCGGGCGCCGTAGCGTACGGGGCAGATGTCCGTACGCAGCTGAGGAGTACTCCCCCATGGCCGACTACCGCGTCGAGACCGAACGCACCGGATACCGCCGGTGGACCGCCCGCAACGACCGGGGCGCGGAGGTGCTGATGGCAGCGGCCGACGACGAGGGCGCGCAGCCGTCGTTCACGCCGGTGGAGCTGCTGCTGGCGGCGATGGCCGGCTGTGGAGGACTGGTGGTCGACCGGACCGCGCGGGCCGTGGACCACGACGATCTGCGGATCGTCGTGGAGTCGGTGTCGACGCCGGAGGACGACGGGCGGATCGGCCGGATCCGGGTGAGTTACGAGTTCGAGCTGCCGGACTCGAACCCGAAGGCGGCGGAGGTGTTCGCGCGCGGGGTGCGGCTCACGCACGAGAAGTTCTGCACGGTGAGCCGCACCGTCGAGCACGGGGCGCGGGTGGAGGCGATCCTTCCGGACGGGACGGTCGGCTTCGAGGGGTGACCGTCCCTCGTCGGGCCGGCCGGGCCGTCGGGGCTCGTCGGCCGACCCGGCCGGTCAGGTCCGGACGGTGATCCGGGCGAGGGCCCACGAGGTGTGGTCGAAGGAGGTCCTGGCGTTGGCGTCGGAGACCTCCAGGCGGAGCACCCGGACGCCCCGGACGTCCACGTCGAGGGGCACGGGTCCGGTGGCGGCCGTGAGGACGCCGGTGGTCGCGAGGACGCGTCCGTCGCCGTGGACGGTGGCCCGGGTGGCGCCGAGGGTGCTCTGCCGGGCGGAGAAGTCGTCGATGCCGACGAGGGCGGTGAACCGGTCGGCGACACCGCCGAGGTGGTAGGAGACGGCGCTGTACGCGTGGACGCCGAGGCCCTTGGCGTAGGTGGTGCCGCCGAAGGAGATGGGGGTGCCGTCGCCCGCCGCGTTCCTGCCGTTGGAGGCGTCGCGCTCGACGGGGCCCCAGCCGTTGACGGCGCCGATCCAGGGCAGGTCCGAGAGGTAGCCGTCCCGGGTCGGTGCCGGGGGGACGGTGGTGGCGGTCGCGGCGGCGGCGTACCGGACCGGGCCGCCGGGGGCGAGCGCGGTGCCCTCGGCGGTGAGCCGCGCGGGGGTGGCGGGCGCGGCGCCGGCGGGGACGGTGACCTGCCAGCTCGCGGTGAGCCGGGCGGCGGCGGCCAACCGGTCCGCGCCGGTGGGCGTGGTGGCGCGGACGGTCCAGCCGGCCGGGACGCCCAGGGTGAGGGCGGGAGCGGACCAGGGGCGCGCGGAGCCGTTGGCGAGGACGGCCGTGACGGTGAACGCCTCGCCGGGGACGACGCTCTCCGGCGCGGTGAGGGCGGTGCCGAAGGCGGTGCGCGGAAAGGTGTCCCGCCAGGAGGCGCGCATCAGGGCGACGAGTTCGGCGGTGGTGGCGGGGTGGCGGGCGGCGACGTCGCTCGTCTCTCCGAGGTCGGTGGCGAGGTCGTACAGCTCGACCTGCCACTGGTCGTCGGGAAGGGCGTGGTCGCGGACCGGCGCGAAGCGGACGGCCTTCCAGCGGTCCTTGCGCAGGGCCTCGGCGAGCCAGGTCGCCCGGCCGTCGTCCTGGGCGTTGGCCCGGCCGGTGACGCCCCGTTCGTCGCGGTACCAGTAGAGGTGGTCGTGGCGGGCGGCGACGGCGGCGCCGGTGAGCAGCGGGGCGGCGGAGAGGCCGTCGACGTCGGCGGGGGCGGGGGCGCCGCCGAGTTCGGCGAGGGTGGGCAGGAGGTCGGTGAGCGGGGTGGGGCGGTCGGAGGTGCCGGGCGGGACGCGGCCCGGTCCCCAGGCGATCAGCGGGACGCGGATGCCGCCCTCGTAGAGGTTGCGCTTGTAGCCGCGCAGGGGGCCGTTGGCGTCGAAGAGGTCGGGGTTCACGCCGCCTTCCTCGTGGGGGCCGTTGTCGCTCGCGAGGATCAGGACGGTGTCCTGGTCGAGTCCGCGGGCCCGGAGCCGGTCGACGATCCGGCCGACGTGGGAGTCGAGGAGGGAGACCTGGGCGGCGTGGCCCTTGTCGGCCGCCGTCCAGGGCCGGTCGGCGTAGGGGCCGTGGTCGGGGGCGTCGCTGGGCGCGTGGGGGACGGTGGGCGCGAGGAAGAGGAGGAAGGGGCGGTCGGCGTGCCGGTCGACGAAGTCGAGGGCGGAGCCGAGCAGCAGTTCGGGGGCGTAGGCGCCCTTGGCGCCGCCGGCGTTGGCCGGGACGGCCTCCTTGACGCCGTCGCGCCAGAGCTGTGCCGGGTAGTACTGGTGGGCGTGGCCGTGGTCGATGTAGCCGTGGAACTCGTCGAAGCCGCGGGCGTTGGGGT
Organism: Streptomyces sp. NPDC056503; assembly: GCF_042794995.1. Classification (NCBI taxonomy): domain Bacteria; kingdom Bacillati; phylum Actinomycetota; class Actinomycetes; order Kitasatosporales; family Streptomycetaceae; genus Streptomyces; species Streptomyces sp. NPDC056503. The sequence goes on along the minus strand of NZ_JBHTST010000113.1, from coordinate 21,711 downwards.
GGCTGGGCTGGTCGGCGGCCTCCGGTCCGAAGCCCCACTTGCCGAAGAGCCCGGTGCGGTAGCCGCGGGCCCGCAGCACCTCGGCGAAGGTGGTGTCGGTGGCGGTGAGGGCGCCCTGGGCGCCGGAGGGGTTGGCCCGGACGGTCGCGTGGCCGGCGTGCAGTCCGGTGAGGAGCGAGCAGCGGGAGGGGGCGCAGACGGCGGCGGTCGAGTAGGCGTCGGTGAAGCGGAGGCCCTCGGCGGCGAGGCGGTCGATGCGGGGGGTGGCGATGAGCCGCTGTCCGTAGGCGCCGAGTTCGCCCCGGCCGAGGTCGTCGGCGAGGACGACGACGAGGTTCGGCGGGCGGGTGGTGTCCTCCGGGACGGCCCGCGCCTCCGCCGTGGCCGGGGCGGCCGTACCGATCGTCGCGGAGAACGCGCCGGCGCCCACCGTGGCGGCGGATCCTGCGAGGAAGCGGCGGCGGCTGGGCATGCGGGACTCCTTGGCTGCGCGGCGGTCGGACCGGTGCGGGGCGCGCGTGCTCCCGGTGCGGGGGCGTGGGGAGGGGCGCTCGGTCGATCATCGGCGTGGGCCGGGCGGCGTTCCATGCACGGGGCGTGAAAACCGTGTGACGCCCGGGGCGGGGGGGGGCCGCCCGGGGCGGGGGGGGCCGCCCGGGGCGTCAGGCCGGTGGAAGCCGGTGGAGGCCTGGGGCCGGTGGAGGCCTGGGGGCTGGTGGAGGCCGGTGGAAGCCGGTGGAGACCTGGAGGCCGCCGGTGGAGGCCTGGAGGCGGCCTGGAGGCGGCCGGTGGCCCAATCAGTCCAGCCAGAGGTCGCGGACGTGGGCGATCGGGTCGTCGGCGACGCGGGGCTCGGTGTCCCAGACCTTCGTGGCGCGGGTGCCGGGGGCGTAGCGGGGCCAGTCGGCGCCCGGGTCCTGGTCCTTGACGAAGGCGACCCAGGCGCGGTGGACGGCGTCGGCGAGGTCTTGCGGCGGGGTGGGGCCGGCGACCTCGGGGACGCCTTCGGCGTCGAGGAGGTCGAAGGCGAAGGGCAGGTCCAGGCAGTGCGGGGCGAGGCCGAGGGCCGGTGAGCGCCAGGCGAACTCGTAGAGCCAGGTGGGGCGTTCGCGGGTGGCGCGGGCGTCGGCGACGGCGAGGTTCGGGGCCCGGAACATGACGTCGGTGAGCGCCTGGCCGAAGAGGGCCTCCTCGGGAGTTCCGGGGTAGGCGGCGGCGAAGTCGGCCGCGCGCGCCGGGTCGAGGCCGAACGCGCCGAGGAGGACGGGGAGCGGCGGTCCTTCGGGGCCGGGGACCATCGAGAACTCGTCGGCGGTGAAGCCCAGCACGAGCGGGACCTCGGCGCCCGCGTCTCCGGCGGTGAGGGCCTCGGCGGGCGGCACGGGGATCAGCTCGCCGTCCGCGAAGGGGGCGAGGGCCAGCATCGGCGGCAGGCCCTCGCGGTCGGGTCCGTCCTCGGCGAGCCGGTCCTGGAGGGCGAGGAGCTCGTCGTCGCCCAGGTCGCGCAGGGCCGCGGCGGTGGCGGGCAGGCCGGTGCGGGCGGTGAGGAGGCGGGAGGCGGCACGGGCGGTCTGCGGGCCGTCGGGGCGCAGGACGGCGCCGGAGACGGCGAGCGCGCCGCGGAAGAGGCCCTGGGCGGCGGGGACGGCGAGCAGGGTGAGGACGGCGCCGCCTCCGGCGGACTGGCCGGCGACGGTGACCTTGGCGGGGTCGCCGCCGAAGGAGGCGATGTTGTCGCGGACCCACTCCAGGGCGGCGATCCAGTCGCGGACGCCGCGGTTGTCGGGGGCGTCCTCCAGGTGCAGGAAGCCCTCGATGCCGAGCCGGTAGCCGAGGGAGACGAGGACCACGCCGTCGCGGTTGAAGGCGGCGCCGTCGTACCAGGGGCTGGCGGCGGAGCCGGCGACGTAGCCGCCGCCGTGGATCCAGACGAGGACCGGGAGGCCTTCGGCGGGGGCGGTGTCGGGGGTGAAGACGTTGAGGTTGAGGACGCCGGCGCCCGGGACGCTGGGCTCGGGGATGGTGGTGACCTCGGCGAAGGGGCGGCGCTGGGCGGTCGGGCCGTAGGCGGTCGCGTCGAGCGGCTCGGTCCACGGTTCGGGCGGCTCGGGGGCGGCGAAGCGCAGTTCGCCCACGGGCGGCTTGGCGTAGGGGATGCCGAGGAAGCGGTACGTGCCGTCGGCGCGGCGCTCGCCGCGGACGGGGCCTCGGGTGGTGGCGGCGAGGGGGCCGGTGGAGGTCATCTGGGCGGCTCCTGGAGGTGCGCGGGCCGGTGCGGCGGCGGTGGGTGACAGCGTCAGGGTCGGGGGCCAGACGCATTTACGTCAATGGCTGAAATAAAAATGGTGACGCGTGTCACTTACACGTGTCATCTTGGTGGTGTCACCGCCGCCGCGGTCAGTGACGGTCAGGGGCCGCCCCCGTCCGCCCTGAGGCAGAATCCAGGGGTGCGTACCGCCCCCGAGTCCCCCGCCGACGTGCGGCGGCACAACCTCGCCCGCGTCCTGCGCCACCTCGCCGACCACGGCCCCTCCTCGCGCGGCGAGGCCGCCGCCGCGACCGGCCTGGCGCACGGATCGCTCACCGCCCTCACCGCCGACCTGGTCGGCCGCGGGCTCGTCCGGGAGGCCGGACTCGCCCCCGGCGGCGGGCGCGGGCGGCCGCGCCGCCACCTGGAGACCGTGCCCGACCGGGTCGTCTCCCTGGCGGTCCGGGTCACCCGCGAGCGGCTCCACCTCGGCGTCGCCGACCTCGGCGGGCGGCTCGCCCACCGCGCCGACGTCACCCACACCACCCCGGACGGCGACCCCGGCGCCCTCGCGGACGCGCTCGCCGCCGCCGTACGGGAGACGGCGTCCGCCGCCCGGGCCGCGCACCCCGACGCCCATCTCGCCGGGACCTTCCTCGCCGTGCCGGGGCCCGTCACCGCCGACGGCCGGATGTTCTCCACCGACTTCGGCTGGCCGGGGCCCGTGGACCTCGCCGCCCTGCTGGGCGACCGGCTCGGGGACGCCGCCGGGCCGGTGACCCTCGCCAACGACGCCAACCTCGCGGCCCTCGCCGAGTACCGCGCGCTGACGGTCCTGCGCGGGACCGCGCCGCGCTCCCTCGCGTACCTGAAGGCCGACGTCGGCGTGGGCGGCGGGCTCGTCGTCGACGGGCGGATCGAGGCCAGCGGCCACGGCGTCGCGGGCGAACCCGGCCACATGCCCCTCGCCTTCGACGGACCGCCCTGCCCCTGCGGCGGGCGCGGCTGCCTCGCCCTCTACCTCGGCCCCGAGGCCCTCACCGACGCGGCCGGGCTCGGCGGGCTGCGCGCCGAACGGGGCACCGAGGCCGCCGTCGCCGCGCTGGGCCGGGCCCTGGCCGCCGGGGAACCGGCCGCCGTCACGGCCCTGGACGCCGCCGGCGAGGTGCTCGGCGCGGCGGTCCTCTCGGTGACGAGCCTCCTCGACGTCGACGACGTGGTCCTCGGCGGCTACCTCGCCGACTGGCACCCCTGGCTGGCGCGCGGCCTGGAGGCCCGGCTCGGCGCCCGCAGGACCCTCGCCGGGGGCGCCGCCCCGGTGCCGGTCCCGCTGCCCGGCGCACTCGGCGCCGACGCCTCCCTGGCGGGCGCGGTGGCCCTGGCCCGCGAGACGGTGCTGGCCGACCCCGCCTCCGTACCCCTGGCGCGGTGAGGGCCCCGGCACCAGCGGGTGCGGGGCGCGGCGGCGCGTGGGCATGATGAAGGCATGACCGACCGGGAAGACTTCCTGACGTGGGTCAGGACCGACCTCCAGGCCGCCGAACGCGCCCTGCACGACGGGGACCCGGCGCCGCGCCGGGCGCTCTGGTCGCGCCGCGAGCCGGTGAGCGTGCTGGGGGCCTGGTACAACGCCATCGGGCAGGAGGACGTGGACACGCTGTTCACGGCGCTCGCCCGCCGCTTCTCCGCCTGCGTCGACTACCGCGTCGAGGTGCTGAGCCACGACGTCGTCGGCGACATGGCCTACACCGCGTGCTTCGAGCACATCTCGGCATCGGTGGACGGGGAGGCGCGCGTCTACACGCTGCGCGCCACCCAGACGTACCGCCGCGAGGACGGCGAGTGGCGGGTGGTGCACCGGCACGGCGACCTCGTGCAGGCCTGACCGGCGCGGCCGGCCGTAGAATCGTCGGCCGACACGGGGGAGGCGACGGCCGGTGCGGTGGACCATCGAGGGAATCGCGGGCGGTGTGCTCCTGGGCGGCAGCGGCCTCGGGCTGATGCTGGCCGGGACCGTCTGGAAGGGACGGTCCGTGCGCCCCTTCGCCGCCCGTCGGGCCGCGCGGAAGACCCACGAGGCCTACGTCCGCGACGTGGAGCGCGCCACCCGGCAGGCGATCGCCGCGGCCCGCCGCGCCGCCGGCGCGGGCGAGCCGGCGATCGTCACCGTCGGGGCCGTCGAGCGGCTGCTGCGCGAACGGTACGGGTACGAGCACGTCGAGCGGGAGCACGCGGCGGCGGCACTGCGCCGGGGCTTCCGGGAGCAGGGCTGCGCGGCGGACTGCGTGACGGACGCCTACGGCTGACCGGCCGCTTCCGGCGCCGGAGCACCGCCCGTACGGCCGGGGCGTCCCGGCACCGGGACGGCGGGGCCGGGGGCCGCGGGACGGACGCCTACGGCCGCGCCGTCCCCTCCGGGACCGGGGTGCCCTGGTGGTAGTAGAGGCGGAGCGTGCCGGCGGGGTCGCGGCGCCAGAGCGACGAACGGCGGGCACGGCGGCCGTCGATGACGGTCTCGTAGGTGAGGTGGACGACCCCGGGGGCCAGGACCGTGCCGGCGAACGCCTCGGCGACGATGGGCGGCCCGTCCTCGCCGCCGTCCAGCTCGGGCAGGGCGGCGAGCATGTCCTCGTACGTCCATCGCCGCCCCGAGGCCCCGACCTCGGTGAACCCGGGGTCGAACAGGGCCTCGGCGAGCGGCCGGGAGAGGCGGACGGCGGGGTCGTGGAGGCGGCGCTCACCGGCGATCGCCTCGGTGACCTCGGGGTGCCGGTCGGGCGTCACGGTGCCCTCACTCCCCCGTCGCGCCGTCGATGCGCTCGCGGAGCAGGTCCGCGTGGCCGTTGTGCCGGGCGTACTCCTCGATCATGTGGGCGAGGACGTAGCGGACCGAGTACGTCTCCTCCCCCAGGCTCCCGGTGGCGTCGAGGGAGTCCGCCGCGTCGACGATCGCGCGGGAGCGGGCGCACTCGGCGCGCCAGACGGCGAAGTCGGCCTCGGCGTCGGCGTGTTCGACGTCGAAGTCGGCCCACTCGGTGGCGCCGGGCGAGGTCCAGGGGCTGCGGCTCCCCTCCCCCGCGAGGACGTTGCGGAACCAGCCGCGCTCGACCTCGGCGGTGTGCCTGACCAGGCCGAGGAGGGAGAGCGCGGAGGGCGGCACGGCGCGCTCCTTGAGCTGGTCGGGGGTGAGCCCGGCGCACTTGAGCGCGAGGGTGTCGCGCTGGAACTGGAGCATGGCGGTGAGCGTGGTGCGCTCGTCCACGCCGGCGGAGGGCACCTGGGTGCGGTCGTCGTTCTGGATCATGGCCGCATTCTGCCCCGCCGGAGGCCTCGGGGCGCCGGGTTTCCACGGGGCGGGCGGGACCCCACCAGGCGGGACCCCACCGGGCGGGGTCCCCTACCAGGCAGGACCTCACCGGCTGCTCCTCGGTGGGCGGCGGGACCTCACCGGGCGGGCGGGACCGTGGCGGCCTCGTCGCGCTTGACGGCCTCCTCGCCCTCGGTGTCGAGGTGGGGCAGGATCCGGTCGAGCCAGCGCGGGGTCCACCAGGCGTGCCGGCCGAGCAGGGTCAGCACCGCGGGCACCAGGAGGAGCCGCACCACCGTCGCGTCGATGAGGACGCTGGCGGCGAGGCCCAGGCCGAGCATCTTGACGACGATGTTGTCGGAGACGATGAAGGCGGCGAAGACGCTCACCATGATGAGGGCGGCGCAGGTGATCACCCGGGCCGTGATCTCCAGGGCGTGGGCGACGCTCGCCTTGGAGTCGCCGGTGCGCAGCCAGGCCTCGCGGACCCGGGAGAGCAGGAAGATCTCGTAGTCCATGCTGAGGCCGAAGACGATCGCGAACATCATCATCGGCACGTAGCTCTCGATCGGGACCTTGCCGGAGACGCCGAGCGCGGGCCCGCCCCAGCCCCACTGGAAGACGGCGACGACGACGCCGTAGGAGGCGGCGATGGAGAGCACGTTGAGGACGGCGGCCTTGACGGCGACGAGAAGGCCGCGGAAGACGATGAGGATCACCAGGAAGGCGAGGGCGACGACGACGGCGATGATCAGCGGCAGCCGGCTGGAGACGATGTCGAGGAAGTCGACCTGGGCGGCGGTCGTGCCGGTGACGTAGGTCTGCGCGTCGGTGCCGGCCACGGCCCCCGGGAGGACGTCGTCGACGAGGTGGTTGGTGAGCTCGGTGGTCCGTTCGTCCTGCGGGGAGGCGACCGAGTAGGCGGTGCCGACGAGGACGTCGCCGTCGGAGGTGGCCTTCAGCGGGGTGACGGAGGCCGCGTCGGGCACGCCGGTGAGCGCCTTCTGGAGGCTGGTGGCGAGCGCGGCCCGGTCGGCGGAGGGCACGGCGGACTGGTCGACGACCAGGGTGAGGGGGCCGTTGGCGCCGGGACCGAAGGCGGTGGAGATCAGGTCGTAGGCGCGGCGGTCGGTGAAGGACTTCGGGTCGGCGCCGTCGCCGATGTGGCCGAGCTGGATGAAGAGCAGCGGGAAGGCCAGGATCAGCAGGGCGATGACGCCGCCGACGAGGAAGTACCAGGGGCGCCGCTCGACCCGCTGGGCGTAGCGGTGCCAGGTGCCGTGGGCTTCGGCTCCGGGCTCGGCGTCGGTCTCGGCGACCGGCTTGCGGACGTGGTAGCGGTCGATGCGGCGGCCGACGAGGCCGAGCAGGGCGGGGACGAGGGTGAGGGCGGCGAGGACCGCGGTGACGACGGTGAAGGCCGCCGCCAGGCCCAGTTTGCCGATGAAGGTGACTCCGGAGACCCACAGGCCCGACAGGGCGATGACGACCGTGCAGCCGGAGACGAGGACGGCCCGCCCGCTGGTGGTGGTCGCCAGGCCGGCGGAGTCGGCGGGATCGTGGCCGTTCATGAGGTTCTGCCGGTGGCGGGTGATCAGGAACAGCGCGTAGTCGATGCCGACGCCGAGGCCGATCATGGTGGCCAGGGTCGGTGAGACGGTGCCGAAGGTGAAGGCGGCGGCCATGAGGCCGAGCAGGGCGAGCCCGCAGATCGCCCCGATGAGGGCGGTGATCAGCGGCAGCACGGCGCCGATGACGCTGCCGAAGCCGATCAGGAGGACCACGATGGCGACGGCGAAGCCGATGGCCTCGCTGGTGCGGTCGTCGGCGGCGGGCCGGGCGAGTTCGCCGAGCGGGCCGCCGTACTCCACGGTGACGCCCGCGTCCCGGAGCGGCTGTACGGCGCTGTCGACGCCGGTCAGGTAGTCGGTGCCGAGCGTGGAGGGCGGCACGCTGAAGCGGACCGTGATGTAGGCGGTCTTGCCGTCGGTGGACAGCGGGCCCGTGTTCGGGGTGGTGGAGGAGGCCGGGGGCGGGGTGCTGCCGGGCGGCGGCAGCGGGTTCTGGGCGCCGATGACGTCCGGCAGCTTCTCCAGGGCGGCGACCGTCGAGTTCACGGTGGACGCCTCTTCGGTGAGCGGCTTGGACGGGTCGTTGAGGACGATCTGGGCGCCGTAGCCGCCTGCCGCCGGGTCGTGCGCCTCCAGGACGGTCAGGCCGTCGGAGGACTGCGCGCCGGGGAGGTCGAAGTCGTCGGAGTACTGGCCGCCGACGGCCCGGTCGGTGATCTGGAGTCCGACGAGGGCGGCGAGCCACAGGACCACCACGATGACGAAGTGGCGGGCGCACCAGTGCCCGAGTCGGTAGAGGCTGCTCTGCTTCGCTGGGCGGCGCCGTTGGGCCGTGGGCGTTGCTTTCATGGCCTCGCCAGGTCCGGATAGGCAGGTCCCCGAGCCGGCTGTGCTCCGTCTCTCCGTGCCGTTTCTCCGTTCTCCGTCCATGGTGCTCCCGCCGGGCGGCTGCGGCATCTCGTCGGCGGGGCGCTCCGGCGGACGATCGCGGATAGTGGGGGGATGAAGCGCTATCCGCTCATCGCCGAACACGGTCTGGTGGGGGATCTGCAGACCGCCGCGCTGATCTCGGACGAGGGCGTCGTGGACTGGTTCGCGGCGCCCCGTTTCGACTCGCCGGGCGTCTTCTCCGCGCTCCTGGACCACGACCGGGGCGGCTACTTCCGGCTCTCGGTGGACGGTCCGGACGTGACGGTCAAGCAGCTCTACTATCCGGACACGGCGATGCTGGTGACCCGGTTCATGTCCCCCGACGGGGTGGGCGAGTTGATGGACTGGATGCCGCCGGACCGGACCGGTCGGCCGACGGACCGGCACACCCTGATGCGGGTGATGCGGTGCACCCGGGGCACCGTCGCGTTCACGCTGGAGTGCCGGCCCCGGTTCGGTTTCGGGCGGACCCCGCACGACGTCCGGCTCGACGGCCGCACCGCGTCCTTCCGCTCGGCGGCGATGGCGGGCTTCCTCCAGTCGAACGTGCCGCTGGAGCGGGACGGGCCGTACGACGTGCGGGGCCGTCTGGAGCTGTCCGAGGGGCAGGTCGCCGGGGCGTCCTTCACCGTGGACCGCCCCGAGGTCGACCCGCCGCCGCTGCCGGACGTGCGGGAGGCCGAGGCCTCGCTGTGGGAGGCGGTGGACTTCTGGCAGCGGTGGGTGCGCACCGCGCGGTACCGGGGGCGCTGGCCCGACATGGTGCACCGGTCGGCGATCACGCTGAAGCTGCTGACGTACCTGCCGTCGGGGGCGCCGATCGCGGCGCCGACGCTGGGGCTGCCGGAGCAGGTCGGCGGCGAGCGGAACTGGGACTACCGCTACACCTGGGTGCGGGACGGCTCGCTGGCGGTGCGGGCCCTGCTCGACCTGGGCTTCGCGGAGGAGGCGGCCGCCTTCACGGACTGGCTGACGGCGCGGGTCGCCGAGCGGTCGGCGGGTCCGGCGGGCGGGCGGCCGCTGCAGATCATGTACCGGGTGGACGGGGACCCGTGGCTGCCGGAGGAGGTGCTGTCGGAGTTCGAGGGGTACCGGGGTTCGGCGCCGGTGCGGGTGGGGAACGCGGCGGCGGACCAGCTCCAGCTCGACATCTTCGGCGAGGCGATGTACGCGCTGGCGCAGGGCGGCGGCCAGGACATCCAGCCGACGTACGAGGGGTGGCGGGCCGTGTCGGGGCTGCTCGACTGGCTGGCCGACGCGTGGGACGCGCCCGACGAGGGGATCTGGGAGACGCGGGGCGGTCGCAGGGACTTCACCTTCAGCCGGGTGATGTCGTGGGTCGCCTTCGACCGGGGGCTGCGGCTGGCGGAGGAGTTCGGCCGGCCGGCCGCCCTGGACACCTGGCGGGCGGCGCGGGACGAGATCTTCGCGCAGGTGATGCGGCGGGGGTGGAGCGACCGGCGGAAGGCGCTGACCCAGTACTTCGGCGGGGACGTGCTCGACGCCTCGCTGCTGCTGATCCCGAGGACCGGGCTGCTCGCTCCGACGGATCCGGTGTGGCTGAGCACCCTGGACGCGATCGAGCGGGGGCTGGTCCGGGACAACCTGGTGCACCGCTACGACCCGGGTGCCGCGCCGGACGGGCTGCGGGGCGCCGAGGGCACGTTCAGCCTCTGCACCTTCCTGTACGTGGACGCGCTGGCGCGGGCGGGCCGGGTGCGGCAGGCGCGGTTCGCCTTCGAGAAGATGCTCACGTACGCCAACCACGTCGGTCTGTTCGCGGAGGAGATCGGGCCGAGCGGCGAGCAACTGGGCAACTTCCCGCAGGCGTTCACGCACCTGTCGCTCATCATGGCGGCGACGACGCTGGACGAGACCCTGGACGCCCTCGCCGCCCGGCCGGGTGGGTGACGGCTCCTACTCGAAGGCGGCGGCGGCCTCCTCCAGAGCGGCGGCGACCGCTTCGGGGGAATCGGGCCCGGGGGCGCCGGGCCGGTAGGTGACGGTACGGATCCCGCCGCTGTGGCGGAACGACCGGTGGCGCTCGTACAGCGGCCAGGAGACCGGCGACTTGCGGTCGACGCCGACGCTGATGCCCTGGAAGGGCGCCATGCCGACGAGCTGGTGGACGCTGTCGGGCGCGGCCCGCTCCTCGCCGTCGACGGCGACGGTGAAGCGCCAGCGCAGGCCCTCCTCGGCGGTGGCGGCGAGGACGACGGTGTGGGGGCCGGGGCCGAGGGGTCCGGCGTCGGTCTCGTGGAGGTGCCCGTACTCGTTGTAGGCGAAGGTCAGCCGGCCGTCCTCGACGTAGAGGCCGTAGCCGCCGCCCTGGTCGCCGTGGGAGACGAGGACGCCCTCGCCGGGCTCGTCGAGGACGACCTCGACCGCGAACGAGCGCAGCGAGACGAGCCGGGAGGAGCGGTAGCGCTCCAGCTCGGGGGTGCCGGGCAGCAGGGTGAGGGGGCGGGCGAGCCGCCGCTCCGCGGGGTTGCGGCGGGCGAGGGCGCCGCTGTGGTCGGGGAGCGGGAAGACGCCGTTGCGCCAGGCGGCCTCCTCCCAGGCGGCGGCGAGTTCCTTGACGAGACCGGGGCGTTCGGCGGCGAGGTCGTGGATCTCCGTGGGGTCGGCCCGGATGTCGTACAGCGCCCACTCGGCGTCGTCGTAGGGGGTGCCGGGGCGGTGCAGGGTGACGAGTTTGTGGCCGTCGCGGTAGTGGCTGCGGTTGCCGGTCATCTCGCAGTACTGCTCGGGGTGGGTGGAGGCGTGGGCGGGGTCGGCGAGGACGGGGGCGAAGCTGGTGCCGTCGGGTTCCTGGACGGGGACGCGGCGGCGGGTCTCCGGGCGGGCGACGCCGGCGAGGTCGAGGAGGGTGGGGGCGAGGTCGGTGACGTACTGGTACTGCGGGCGGATGCCGGGGGCGAGCCGGCCGGTCCGGACGCCTTCGGGCCAGGAGAGGACGAGGGGGACGCGGACGCCGCCCGCGTAGGTGTGGCCCTTGTAGAGGCGGAAGGGGGTGTTGGAGGCCATGCCCCAGCCGCGCGGGTAGTGGACGAGGCTGCGCGGGCCGCCGATGAGCTCGGGGTCGCGGTCGACGTCGGGGTCCCAGTCGCCGGGGAGGCGGGGGTGGTGGACGAAGCGGCTGAAGTAGGAGCGGGTGCCTTCGCGGCCGCCTTCGCCGGTGCCGCCGTTGTCGGAGGTGAAGACGATGACGGTGTTGTCGAGTTCGCCGAGCGCGGCGAGGGTGTCGGTGAGCCGGCCGAGGTTCCGGTCGATGTTGTCGACGAGGGCGGCGTACACCTCCATGTAGCGGGCGTAGAGCCGCTGCCGGTCCTCCGGGAGGCTGTCCCAGGCGGGTACGTCGTGTCCCGACTCGCTGTTGCGTTCGGGGAGTTCGGTGCCGGGCGGGAAGAGTCCGGCGGCGGTCTGGGCGGCGAAGCGGCGCTCGCGCAGGGCGTCCCAGCCGTCGTCGTAGCGGCCCCGGTGGCGGGCGATGTCCTCGGGCTTGGCCTGGAGGGGGCCGTGGACGGCGTTGTGGGCGAGGTAGAGGAGGAAGGGCTTGTCGGGGTCGTGGGCGCGCAGCGACTTCACCATGGAGATCGCCTGGTCGGTGATGTCGTCGGTGTAGTAGTAGCCGTCGGGGAACTCGTCGATGTCCAGGGGGCTGTTGTCGCGGACGAGCTGGTGCGGGTGGAAGAGGCTGGTGAGCCCTTCGAGGACGCCGTAGTACTGGTCGAAGCCCTTCTGGAGCGGCCAGTTGGCGCGGTCGTCGGCGGCGTTGGAGGCGGAGTCGCGGACCAGGTGCCACTTGCCGACGGCGTAGGTGGCGTAGCCGGCGTCGTGGAGGAGTTCGGCGAGGGTGGGGACGGAGTCGGCGATCTCCATTCCGTAACCGGGGAAGCCGGGGTCGGAGTTGGCGACCATGGCGTAGCCGACGCGGTGCGGGTTGAGTCCGGTGAGGAGCGCGGCGCGGGCGGGCGAGCAGAGCGGCATGGTGTGGTAGTTGCCGAGGCGTACGCCGTCCTCGGCGAGGCGGTCCAGGACCGGGGTGGGGATCTCCGAGCCGAAGGGGCCGATGTCGCTGTAGCCCATGTCGTCGACGAGGACGACGACGATGTTCGGGGCTCCGGCGGGCGGGGTCGTGCGCTCCGGCCAGTCGGGCGTGGAGTCGGCGAAGGTGCGGCCGACACGGCCGGGGAAGCCCTCGTAGGGGTCGGGGCGGGTGCCGGGGCTCATGGGCGGGCGGTTCCTTCCGTGGTGAGCGAGCGGGCGCAGCGGAAGCCGCCGTGGCCGGTCGAGGAGTCCGGGGTGTTGTGGGAGCGGGCGGCGACGCGGTACCGGTTGCAGTACGAGGCGTGGCAGAGGTACGAGCCGCCGCGGATGACGCGCTCCCGGCCGGCCCGGTCCCAGGGGTCGGCGCACCATTCCCAGACGTTGCCGGCCATGTTGTGGAGGCCGTAGCCGTTGGGTTCGTACGCGGTGACGGGGACGGTTCCGGTGGCGCCGCCGGGGCGGTCGGAGCGGTGCGGGAAGTCGCCGCGCCAGGTGTTGCACCGTTCCTCGCCGCCGGGGGTGAGGTCGTCGCCCCAGGGGTAGCGGGCGCCGTCGAGCCCGCCCCTGGCGGCGTACTCCCACTCGGCCTCGGTGGGCAGCCGGAGGCCGGCCCAGGCGCAGTAGGCGAGGGCGTCGCCGTGGCTGACGTGCACGACGGGGTGGTCGGCGCGGTCGCCGACGTCGGAGCCGGGACCTTCGGGGGCGTGCCAGGAGGCGCCTTCGACGGCGAGCCACCAGGGGGCGCCGGCGACCCGGCCGAGGACGTGCCGCCCGGCGTCCGGAGGGAGCCGGAGGTGGAAGACGAAGGAGGAGCCGTGCCGTTCGGCGTCGGTGCGGTGGCCGGTGGCGGCGGTGAAGGCGGCGAAGCGGGCGTTGGTGACGGCGGTGGTGTCGAGGGCGAAGGGGGCGACGGAGACCTCGCGGACCGGGCCCTCGTGGTCGGTGGGGTAGCCCTCGCCGAAGGCGTCGCCCATCCGGAAGGTGCCGCCCGGGAGTCCGACCATGACGTGCGGCGGCGGGGCGGTCCGGACGGCGGGCACGCCGAGGAGGACGGGGCCGCCGGGCGCGCCGGCGGCGGCGTGGTGTCCGCCGGGGGCGCCGGCGGCGTGGGGCCGGCCGGGGGCGCAGCAGGCGTTCACACGGCCACCTTCCCGGCGGGCACGGCCACGGGGGTCGGGACGGGCTCCGGTACGGCGGCGAGCAGGGCGCGAGTGTACGCGGCGCGCGGCCGCTCGCAGACCGTGTCGGCGTCGCCCTCCTCGACGATCCGGCCCTCGTGCATCACGGCGATCCGGTGGCTGACCTGGCGGACGACGGCGAGGTCGTGCGCGATGAAGACCAGGGCGAGGCCGAGGTCCCGCTGGAGGTCGGCGAGGAGTCCGGTGATCTGCGCCTGGACGGAGACGTCGAGGGCGGAGACGGGTTCGTCGCAGATGAGGACGGCGGGTTCGGGGGCGAGGGCGCGGGCGATGCCGATGCGCTGCCGCTGGCCGCCGGAGAAGGAGCGCGGCAGCCGGTCGGCGGAGGACGGGTCGAGCCCGACGCGGCGCAGGAGTCCGGCGACGCGGGCGGGCCGGTCGGCGGCGGTGCCGATGCCGAAGGCGCGCAGCGGCTCGGCGACGATGTCGCCCGCGGTCATGCGCGGGTCGAGCGAGGCGTACGGGTCCTGGAAGACCATCTGGACCCGGCGGCGGACGGCGCGCAGGTCGGCGCGGCCGGGCCGGGTGACGTCGCGGCCGTCGAGGACGAGCCGGCCGGCGTCGGCGGGGTGGGCGTGGGCGAGGATCCGGGCCAGGGTGGACTTGCCGGAGCCGGACTCGCCGACGATGCCGAGGGTCTCGCCCTCGCGCAGGGTCAGGGAGACCTCGTCCAGGGCGGTGTGCCGGTGCCGGCCGCGGGTCCGGTAGGTCTTGCGCAGGCCCTCGGCCGCGAGGACCACCGCGCCGGGCGCGGGCCGGTCGACGCGTGTCGGCGGCGAGGGCGGGGGCAGCGGCGCGGTCCGCTCGGCGGCCGGGTGGCAGGCGGCGCGCACGGTGTCGGTGAGCGCGGTGAGCGGCGGCGCGGCGGTGTGGCAGCGGTCCTCGACGAGGGGGCAGCGGGCGGCGAAGGCGCAGCCGGCGAGCGGGAGCCGCAGGTCGGGCGGGCTGCCGGGGATGCCGGTGAGGCGGGTGCCGGAGGGGGTGGAGAGGCGGGGCACGGCGGCGAGCAGTCCGGCGGTGTACGGGTGTCGGGGCCGGGCCAGGACTTCGGCGGTGGGGCCGTCCTCGACGACGGTGCCGCCGTAGAGGACGAGGACGCGCTCGCAGGTGCGGGCGACGACGCCGAGGTTGTGGGTGATCAGGAGGAGGGCGGTGCCGGTGGTGCGGGTCAGCTCGCCGAGCAGGGTGAGGATCTGGTCCTGGACGGTGGCGTCGAGGGCGGTGGTGGGTTCGTCGGCGAGGAGGACGTCGGGTTCGCCGGCGAGGGCCATGGCGATGAGGATCCGCTGCCGCTGGCCGCCGGAGAACTGGTGCGGGTGGTCGTCGAGGCGCCGTTCCGGGTCGGGGATGCCGACGAGGCCGAGGAGTTCGAGGGCGCGGGCCCGGCGGGCGGCCCGGTCCCGGCCGCCGTGGGCACGGAGGACCTCGTCGAGGTGGCGGCCGACGGTGAGGACGGGGTTGAGGGCCGTCATCGGGTCCTGGAAGACCATTCCGACGCGGGTGCCGCGGACGGCCCGCAGCTCCTCCTCGGAGGCGGCCGTGAGGTCGGTGCCGTCGAGGAGGACGGAGCCGCCGGTGATGCGGCCGGTGCCGGGGAGCATGCGGAGCAGGGCGAGGGCGGTGGTGGACTTGCCGGAGCCGGACTCGCCGACGACGGCGACGGTCTCGCCCCGGCGCAGGGTGAAGGAGACGCCCCGGACGACGCGCAGGGCGGCGCCGTCGGGCGAGGTGAAGGTGACGTCGAGGTCGCGGACGTCCAGCAGGGGGGCGGCGGTCATCGGCGGATCTCCCGGTTCAGTGCCTCCGCGACGAGGGAGAGGCCGAGGACGAGCGCGGTCACGGTGACGAGCGGCCCCGCGGCGAAGTGCGGGGCCTGGGCGAGGTGGGGCATGGACTGGCTGAGGACGGCGCCGAGGGTGGGTTCGGGAGGCCGGACGCCGACGCCGAGGAAGCTCATGGCTCCTTCGAGGAAGACGGCGACGGTGAGGGAGACGGCGAACTGGACGACGAGCGGGTCGGCGGCGTTGGGCAGGACGTGCCGGGTGAGGATCCGGCGGGCCGAGGTGCCGCCGACCCGGGCGGCGGTGACGTATTCGCGGCTGCGCTGGGCGAGGATCCCGGTGCGCAGCAGGCGACCGAAGACGGGGATCTCCGCGAGGGCGACGACGAGGATCACCGGGAGCCGACCGGGGCCCAGGACGGCGGTGACGGCGAGCGCGAGGATCAGCCCGGGGAAGGCGAGGACCAGGTCGAAGGCGCGCTGGACGGCGGTGTCCGCGGCCGGGTGGACGGTGGCCGCGAGGGCGAGGAGGCAGCCGAGGGCGGCGCCGAGCGGGACGGCGACCGCGATGATGCCGAGGTCGGCGCGGATGCCGTACAGCAGCCGGGAGAGCAGGTCGCGGCCGAGGTCGTCGGTGCCGAGCGGGTGGCCGGGGGTGCCGAGGGGGGCGAGGGTGAGGGCGCTCTGGTCGGTGGGCGGGTGGCCGGCGAGGAGCGGGGCGAGGAGCCCGGCGAGGACGACCAGGCCGACGAGGGCGAGTCCGGTACGGCCCCGGGCGGTGGCGAGGGCGGCCGGATAGGGGTGGCGCGCGCGGGCAGCCGGGGGCCGGGGGAGGGCGGTGGTCATGGCGGTCACTCCCACCTGATCCGGGGGTCGAGCCAGGCGTGGACGAGGTCGGACAGGAGCTGGACGAGGACGAAGACGGCGACGAGGAGGAGCAGCAGGTCCTGGACGACGGGGTAGTCGCGGCGGACCAGGGCCTGTTCGGCGAGTTGTCCGAGCCCGGGCCAGGCGAAGATCGCCTCCACCAGGACGGCGCCGCCGAGGAGGTGGCCGGTCTGGATGCCGAGCAGGGTCACGACGGGCGGGAGGGCGTGCGGCAGGGCGTGGCGCCACAGGATGCGGCGGGGGGCGATCCCGGCGGCGGTCGCGGTCCGTACGTGGTCCTCGGCGAGGGCCCGCCGGAGGCCGTCCTCCAGGAAGCGGCCGAGGACGGCGGCGCTGGGCAGCGCGAGGCAGAGGGCGGGCAGCAGCAGGTACTGGATGCCGAGGTCGGGGGCGGTCAGCAGGGGGATCCGGCCGCCGGGGGGCAGGACGCCGAGGAAGACGGCGAAGAGGAGGACGAGGAGGACGCCGCTGACGTACGGGGGTACGGCGAGGGCCGCGGTGGTGAGGGCCCGGACCGCGCCGCGCGCCCAGGGGCGGCGGGCGGTGGCGCCCAGGACGCCGAGGGTGCCGCCGATGACGACGGCGAACAGCAGGGCGCCGAGGGTGAGTTCGGCGGTGGCGCCGAGTCCGTCGGTGATGAGGTCGGCGGTCTCGCCGCCGATGACGTAGGAGGGGCCGAGCTCGCCGGTGAGCAGTCCGCCGATCCAGTGGAGGTACTGGGCGGGCAGCGGGTCGTCGAGGCCGAGCCGGTCCCGGATGGCGGCCTGGACCTCGGGTCCGGCGTCGGGTCCGGCGAGGACGGCGGCGGGGTCGCCGGGGACGAGCCGCAGGATCCCGAAGGCGAGCACGGAGGCGGCGGCGAGGACGAGGAGGGCGGAGGGCAGCCTCCGCAGCAGGTATCCGCTCATGTCAGCCCGCCAGATAGGCGTCGTCGAGGTTGAGCGAGGAGAACTTGTTGAGGGTGGCGCCGCGCAGCTTCCTGGAGGCGACCTGGACGCTGCCCCGGATGGCGAGGTCGATGATGAACGCCTCGTCGAGGAGGGTGTCGGTGACCCGCTGCCGCAGGGCGTTGGCCTCGGCGCCGGTGGCTCGGCTGGTCCAGGCCTCGCGGACGACCCGGGTGTACTCCTCCGAGCGGAAGCGGGAGGTGTTCTTGGCCGTGTTGAAGGGGTAGGCGCTGACGGCCAGGGTGGAGGGCTGCACCTGGGCGAAACCGTGGCCCATGGCCCAGAGGGCGGGCATGGACTGGGAGATGAGGTGCTTCTGGGCGGTGGCCGCGTCGGTGGGCTCCAGGGTGACGTGGACGCCGATCTGCTTGAGGTCGTACTGGATCGCCTCGGCGAGCGCGGTCTCCCCGGGCAGGTTGACGTGGAGGAGGGGGAGGTCGAGGCGGGTGTGGCCGGCGGACTTCAGGAGTTCGCGGGCCTTGCCGGGGTCGTGGCGGTAGTGGGTGCGGCCGGCCTCGGTGTAGGCGGGCGAGGACTTGGGCCAGGGGGTGGCGGAGGCGAGGCCGTAGCCGCCGAGGACCTGCTTCAGGATCCGCTCGCGGTCGACGGCCCAGGCGAGGGCCTGGCGGACGGTCTTGTCGTCGAGCGGGGCGACGGAGGTGTTGACGCCGAGGTAGGAGGCGCCGCCGCCGGTGGCGTACTCGCTGACGACCAGGTCGGGCACGGACGCGACGGCGGCGAGGTTGCGGCCGGGGACGGAGTACGACAGCTGGGACTGGCCGGTGCGCAGGGAGGAGACGAGGGCGTCGGCCTGCGGGATGACGCGTATCTCGACGCCGTCGAGGTAGGGGCGTCCGGGCTGCCAGTACTTCTCGTTCCGCTGGAGGGTGAGGCCGGAGCCGGGGCGCCAGGCGGTCAGCGTGAAGGGGCCGGTGCCGTTGAGCCTCTTGCCGGTGACGGCCTCCTCGACGCTGTGCGGATCGGTGATGATCATGAACTCGAAGAGGTCGAAGAGGTTGTCGACCGGGTGCGCGAGCTTGAGGACCAGCTCGTGGTCGCCGCGCTTCTCGAATCCGGTCACGGCGGCGGCGGTCGCCCTCAACTGGGCGGCACGGAGCGGGTTCTGAAGGTTCTTCACGGCGAAGACGACGTCGTCCGCGGTGAAGGGCCGGCCGTCGTGGAAGACGACGCCGGTCCGCAGCTTGAGGGTGACGGACCGGCCGTCCGGGGCGTACTCCCAGGAGGTGGCCAGCTCGGGCTGGGGTTCCAGCCGGTCGTCGTAGCGGGTGAGCGTGTTGTAGACGAGCCGCTGCTGGAGCGACTGGTTGCTCTGGGCGAAGAGCAGGCTCGGGGTGAAGTCGGTGTTGACGGCCACGGTGAGGGTGCCGCCGCGCTTCGGCCCGGCGGCGTCCCCGGCCCGGGGTGCCGTGGCTTCCGAGACGGCCGAGCGGCAGCCGGTGAGCCCCAGGCCGAGGAGCAGGGTGCCGCCGCCGGCGGCGCGCAGGGCGGTGCGCCGGGAGGGGGCGGAGGGCGCGGAGGGGTACAGCTCGGTCATCGGTGCCTGCCTGGAGGAGGTCGGGGCCGCCCGGCGGAGGGGGTTTCTTCCGCTGCGGGAGGAATGAAGGAGGACGGGGGCGCGCGTCCGGAAGCGAAAGGAGCGGCGGGGGCGAGGAGACGAGGAGGAAGGGGGCGGTGGGATGGGAAGCGAAGGGAGTGAGGGGAGCGACGGGAGTGAGGGGAGCGACGGGAGCGGCGCGGCACGGAGGCGCGTCGGTCGTGGCGCTCTTGCGGGAAGCGGGGCAACGGGACGGCACGAACGGGCCGAGGGACCACCGGGGCCGCCGGGAGCGGCGGCGCGGACCGCGAACCGCTGCGGGTGTGCGGGCGTGTGCCCTGGTCAGCGGGGGTGCGGCGAAGGCCGCGGCCCTGTGGGCCGCGCCGGAGGATCAGACGCGGACGGCACAGACCGCGCTGGCGAGTCGACAGAGGTCGACGTGCCTGCGGGAGATGAGGCGCATGTCCGGATTCACGGGAGCAATATGACAGCGGCTTCGAGAGCCGGTCAACCGGCTGTGACCGCATTCTGAGACAAGGTCAGTCGAGCATCTCTGATCGGCCGAGTCCTTCGAGGGTCTCAAGAGGCCTCCTGAACAGGGGATTCAGCAGAACGGTGCCGGCCGCGACAGGAAGCGTGGCCGGTCCGGCATGTGGACTGACGATCCGTTCGGGGTCGTCGCAGACATGCGAGAGGTCGATCGCGGCCCCCCGGATCTCCTCCAGGTAGTCCGGTTCGAGGACGCTCGCCTGCTCGGTGACGACCACGAGGTCCGGGTTGAGGACGTCGAGGAGCAGGGCGAGGGCCCGCCCCACCGCCCTGGCCCGCTCGCGCAGCAGCCGGTCGGCCCGCCGGTCCCCGGCCGCGGCCGCGTCGACCACGAGCGAGGTGTCGGCCTCGGGCACGATCCCGCGCCGGACGGCGGTCCGCGCGAGCGCGGTGTTGGACGCGGTCGCCTCCAGGCAGCCCGAACGGCCGCACGGGCAGGGCGCGGTGGAGTCCGGTACGGGCAGGTGGGCGACGTCGCCGGCGGCCCCGCCCGGCCCCTGGTGGACGACGCCGGCGAGACCGACGGCGGCGTCCACGACGTTGCCGACGAAGAGGTGCACCAGGCTCCGACGGGCCGCCGGGCGGCCGAAGAGGATCTCCGACTGGGCGATCGCGCGGGCGTGGTTGTCGAGGCGGACCGCGCGCCCGCCCAGGGCGCGGGAGAGTTCGGCGGCGAACGGCCGCCGGTGCCAGCCCAGCGCGTCGTGCCGGACGACCACGCCCGCCGCCGGGTCGACCCGGCCGCCGATCGCGGCCCCGACCCCCAGCAGCGGCCGGCCCGCCGCGTGCCGGCCGAGGAAGGCGCGCAGCTCGGCGCCGACCGTCCCGGGCAGCCGGTCGGGCACGAGCGGCGCGTGCGGGTGGTGGTGTCGGGCGAGGACCCGCCCGCGCAGGTCCACGAGCGCGAACGTCGAGCCGGGCACGCCGAGATGCACCCCGGCCACGACCGGCCCTCCGGTGGCGCCGAGGTGCAGGTCGACGGGGATCCTGGGCCGGCCCACTCCCCCGCCGCCGGAGGGTTCCGGCAGCTCCCGCAGGAGTCCGAGCCGGGTCAGGTCGGTGGCCTGGCGCGAGACGGCGGCCGGGCTCAGACCGGAGAGCCGGGCGACGGCGCCTCGGGAGACGGGTCCGTGGTCGAGGACGGTCCGCAGGACGGTCGCCGCGTTCGCCTCGCGCCGTCCGTCGCCGGCCATCCGGGAGCCCTGGGGCGTACTCGTCATCTCTGCCTCTCTGTTGCGGGGACGTGAATTCCCCGGAGGGCGGCGCGCGGGCCCGCGCCGGCTGCGCCGAAGCACCCTCCCGAGGGCGAACACCCAGGTCAGAGAGGGGTACGGGAGTGCTCCCGCGGATCGGGCAGGCGCCGATTGAACCACTGCGGGCGGGCTCGCGGGCAGCGGGCGGCCGCTTGACGCCGCCCCGGGGCCGTTGCCAGTCTCCTGGACATGTTCGCGACCACCTCTTGTCCGGCCGTCACCGGCGCCTGACCCTCGCGACCCTCCCGGGGCCGTTCCACCGCCCCGCGATCCCCGCTCGCACCGCGGTCTCCGCATACCCCGCACGCCCCGCTCCCCGGCCGGGCTTCGCGTCGCTTCATTTCTTCCGCTCCGGGATTAATCACCGGACCCGGGACTCCCCGCTTCCCGCACACACCTCCGCATCCGCACCCCTCTTCGAAGGAACCACTCATGACCACCACGACCACCGCGCCCGCCACCGCCGCCGCCACCGCCACGACCACGGCGCCCGCCCTCACCGTGCAGAAGCTCGGCGGCCGCATCGGTGCCGTCCTCTCCGGCGTCCGCCTCGGCGGCGACCTCGACCCGGAGACCGTCGCCGCGATCCGCTCGGCGCTCCTGGCCCACAAGGTCGTGTTCTTCCGCGGCCAGGACCACCTCGACGAGGAGGCCCACGAGGCCTTCGGCCGGCTCCTCGGCACCCCGGTCGCGCATCCCACCGTGCCGTCGGCCGACGGGCGTTACTCCTTCCCGATCGACTCCGACTACGGCGGCCGCGCCAACCAGTGGCACACCGACGTCACCTTCGTCCCCGCCTATCCGGCCTTCTCCATCCTGCGGGCCGTCGTCGTCCCGCCGTACGGCGGCAACACCCTGTGGGCCAACACCGCCACCGCGTACGAGAACCTGCCCGAGCCCCTGCGGCGGCTCGCCGACGGCCTGCGAGCCGTCCACTCCAACGCGTACGACTACGCGGCGCTCCGCCCCGACGCCGTGCCGGAGCAGCTCGCCCGCTTCCGGGACGTCTTCGCCTCCACGAAGTTCCTCACCGAGCACCCGGTCGTCCGCGTCCACCCCGAGACCGGCGAACGCACCCTGCTCCTCGGCAACTTCGTCCAGCGGATCACCGGGCTGACCGGTGCCGACTCCCGCGCGCTGGTCGAGCTCTTCCAGACGCACGTGGAGCGTCCGGAGAACACCGTGCGCTGGCAGTGGCAGGTCGGCGACGTCGCGATCTGGGACAACCGCGCCACCCAGCACTACGGCGTGGACGACTCCGGCGACCACGACCGCAAGCTGCGCCGGGTCACCGTCGACGGGGACGTGCCGGTCGGCGTCGACGGCCGTCCGTCGGAGCTGATCGAGCCCTCGTCGGTGCCGGACCCGGCCTTCGGGATCGCCTCGGGCGCGTCCACGGCCGAGCCGGCCGTCTGAGCGGCCGGCGGGGACGGC
>NZ_JBHTST010000112.1:0-28816 GCF_042794995.1 Streptomyces sp. NPDC056503 | reverse complement strand
CCTCTCCACCCCTCCCTCCTCCTTCTCACCCCCGCGTCACTCCTTGCCGCCGAAGAGGCGGTCCGAGGCGTCGATCTGGGCGAGGCGGCGGAGCGCGGCGAAGAGCGCGTCGCCGAGGACCGTGCCGACGGCGACGCTCTCGACGAGCTCCTCGCGCGCCACGTGGTGGGCGACGTACTGCAGGTCGGCCCGGGCGACCCGCTCCGCCGCGTCCGCGTAGTCGCCGAGGACCTCGGCGAAGCGCTCGTGCCCGACGGACCCGAGCGCGGCGAGGGCGACCGCCAGCGCCTCGGCCGCGGGGCTGCCCGGGAAGCAGCTCCACCCCCGCTCCCGGATCAGCTCGTCGACCCGCTCGCGCGCCTCGACGAGCCGCTCATCCTCTCGCTCCTCCCCCTGGGGCTCACCCCCGTAGCGGGGCACCATGCGCACGGCCGCGGCGCCGAGCAGGTCGTGGACCGGCCGCCCGGGGTCGTCGACGGCGGCGATCACCTCGCGCACGGCCGCCACGGACAGCCCGCCGACGTCGATCAGGGCGCGGATCAGACGGAGCCGCCGTACGTGCGTCTCCTCGTACGTGGCCTGGTTCGGGCTCGTCAGCCGTCCGGCCGGGAGCAGCCCCTCCCGTACGTAGAACTTGATCGTGGGCACCGAGACCCCGGTCCTGCGGCTCAACTCACCGATGCGCACCGCGCGTTCACCTTTCCGCTGCACTCCCGGCCTTGCCGGACTCCCCTCCATCATAGATAGTGCAACTATCAGATAGCGGTAAGCGCCACTATCCATATCGACTACGGGGGGATCCGTATGTCCCAGCGCACGCCCACGCCCGCCTCCGACGCCACCCCACCACCCCCGAGCGGGCGCCTGCACCGCCCCCTCCTCTGGTTCGCCGCCTCGATGGCCGTCTTCGCCCTGATCAGCGCGGGCGGCATCCTCCTCGACGACCGGACGCTCCTCGGGGTCCCGATCTGGTCCAAGCCCTTCAAGTTCGCGGTCTCGTTCGTCGCCTACGGACTGTCGCTCGCCTGGATGCTGAGCCTCCTCCCCCGCGGCCGGCGCACCGCCTGGTGGGCGGGCACCGTCGTCACGGCCGCCAGCGCCCTGGAGATGGCGCTGATCACCCTCCAGGTGATCCGCGGTCGGCAGAGCCACTTCAACCAGGAGACCGCCTTCGACGCCGCCGTCTTCCAGGTCATGGGCCTCACCGTGGCGGTCCTCTGGCTGGGCGCCCTCACCATCGCCGTCCTCCTGCTCCGCGCCCGCTTCCTCGACCGCGCCACCGCCTGGGCGGTCCGCCTCTCCTCCCTGATCGCCCTCGCGGGCGCGGCCGTCGGCTTCCTGATGGTCCGCCCCACCCCCGGCCAACTCGCCGCCACCGACCCCGCGATCATCGGCGCCCACAGCGTCGGCGTCCCCGACGGCGGCCCCGCCCTCCCGGTCACCGGCTGGGCCTCCACCGGCGGCGACCTGCGCATCGCCCACTTCTTCGGCATGCACGCCCTCCAGCTGCTCCCCCTGCTCCTCCTCGCCCTGACCGCCCTGGCCCCCCGCTTCCCCCGCCTCGCCGACCCCCGGATCCGCCTCCGCCTGGTCCTCACCGCCGCGGCCTCCTACGCGGCCGTCTTCGCCCTCCTCACCTGGCAGGCCCTCCGAGGCGAACCCCTCCTCCACCCCACCCCCACCACCCTGACCACAGCCGCCCTCCTCGCCACCACCACCGTCCTCGCCACCGCCCTCTCCCTCCGGGGGCCCTCCCCCTCCCCCTCCCCCTCCCACCCCGCCCCCGAGCCCGCCCACCCCCACCCCCACCCCGAGGCGCCTACCCTGACGCCATGACCTCCCCCGACCGCGCCATGGGCGCCGTCCTCGGCTCCGCCGTCGGCGACGCCCTGGGCGCGCCCTTCGAGTTCGGCCTCCCCGGCGTGTTCCGCTCCCGGTTCCCGGACGGCACGGGAGAGTTGTGCGGGGGCGGCGGCTGGGATCCGGGGGAGGCCACCGACGACACCCAGATGGCGGTACTCGTCGGGGAGTCACTGCTCGACCGGGGCGCACTCGACCTCCCGGACGTGTTCGACCGGTTCCGGCGGTGGGCGGCGGCCGAGCCCAAGGACATCGGTCTCCTGACGGAGCGGGTACTGCTGGGCGGTGATCCATGGGATCTTGCCGCCGCCCTGGACTTCCAGGTGGAGGGCCGTGGCGCCGGCAACGGCTGTCTGATGCGGGCCTCCACGGCCGCCGTCCACTTCGCCTCCCGGGGTCGGGCGGCCACCATGGACGCCGCCCGACGGCTCGCCGCCCTCACCCACGGGGACCGGGCCGCCTGGGAGGGCACCGCGCTCCTGCACGAACTGGTCCGCGTCGCCCTGCTCGGCGAGGATCCGCTGGCCGCGCTGCCGGAGGCCCTTGCGGAGGTGGACCCCGCTCACCGGCAGCGCTGGGCCGCCGTCCTGGACCCCGGCTGGCGGCCGGCGGACGCGACGGAGTTCAACGGCGCGGTGTGGCCCTGCCTCGGCTCGGCCGTGTGGGCGCTGCGTACCACCGCCTCCTTCGAGGAGGCCCTGGCCGCCGCCGTCGACCTCGGTGGGGACACCGACACGGTGGCCGCCGTCACCGGCATGCTGGCCGGTGCCGTCCACGGCGTCGGGGCGATCCCGGACCGCTGGACGTCCACGCTGCACGTCCCCCTCCCGGGCTTCGGCGACCGGGTCCTGCGCGCGGACGACCTACGCTCCCTGGCGATCGACCTGACCCTCACCCCCTGATTCCCGCTGCCTCCGCGCGGTCACTCCGTCGCACCCGCCCTCTCGCTCCGCACCCGCACCCTGGCCAGGACCTCGCGGTCCGGTTGGAGGGTGAGGCTCGGGACGGGGCGTATCTCCTCGGGCTCCACGTCCAGGTCGTAGCGGCGGGCGAGGACGGCGAGGACGAGGACCGCTTCGACGAGGGCGAAGCGGGTGCCGAGGCAGACCCGGGGGCCGCCGCCGAAGGGGTACCAGGCGTACTCGGGGATCTTCTCGGCCGGCTCGGCCTCGGCGTCGGTGAGCCAGCGCTCGGGGCGGAAGGTGTCCGCGTCGCCGTACCAGCGGGGGTCGCGGTGGGTGGCCCACTGGCTCGACCAGACGCGGGTGCCGGGCGGGACGGGGGTGCCGCCGAGGGTGGCGCCCTCCTTCGCGATGCCGGTGAGGAGCCAGATCGTGGGGTAGAGGCGGAGGGTCTCCTTGACGACGGCCTGGGTGTAGGTGAGCGAGGCGTAGTCGTCGTAGCCCGGCTCGTGGTCGGCGAGGACCCGGTCGAGTTCCTCGGTCAGGGTCCGCCGGACCTTCTCGTTGCGGGAGAGGAGGTACCAGGCCCAGACGAGGGTGGAGCTGGTGGTCTCGTGGCCGCCGATGTAGAGGGTGACGGTCTCGTCGCGGATCTCGCGGTCCGAGAGGTGGGCGCCCGTCTCGTCCCGGGCGGTGAGGAGCCGGCTGAGGAGGTCGGGGCGGTCCTCGTCGCCCTCCCGGTGCCGGGAGACGAGGCGGGAGACCTCGGCGTCGATGACGGCGGTGGCGCGCTTGATGCGGGCCCGGCCGGGGGTCGGGACCCAGTCGGGCAGGAGGGCGCCGATACCGCTGAGCTCCGCTCCGATCTCCTGCTGGGCGACGTCCATCGCCCGGCCGATCGCCTCGGCGTCGGCGGCCGTGTCCGCGCCGAAGATGGTGCGGACGGCGATGAGTTGGGTGAGGGCCGCCATCTCCTTCTTGATGTCGATCCGCTGTCCGTCGGTCCAGTCGTCGGCGAGGGCGACGGCGCACTCCGCCATGGTCGCCGCGTAGGAGCGGACCTGCTTGGGGCGGACGGACGGCTGGACCAGGGAGCGCCTGCGGCGCCAGTCGCGCCCCTTGGCGACGACCACGCCGTTCCCGAGCAGGGTGCGGATGGCGATGCCCAGGTCGGGCTGGTCGAAGGTGGACTCGACCTCGGTGAGGAGTTCGCCGATGTTCTCGGGGTGGGCGATGAAGAGGGCGGGGCTGGGGCCGAACCGCCAGCGGACGAAGTCGCCCCGCTCCCGCAGCCGTTCGAAGAAGGCGAGCGGGTCCTTGCCGAAGGCCGGCAGGTTGCCGAGGAGCGGAACCCCGCGCGGCCCCTCGGCGATGGTGATGGCGCTCCCGCTCTCGGCGCCGGCGTGCGTGGTCACGTACGTCCCCTCCCCCAACTCGCTTTCCCTGTGTGCGAGTCCATGCAAGCGGAAGGCTCCGTCACCGCGCCACCCCTGTGGACGACGACCTGTGGACAACCCCGCCGGGAAGAGCGGAGGGGCCCGCGGCGTTCCCGCCGCGGGCCCCTTCCGGTCGATCGTCTCGGGGCCTGACGCCCGGTCAGCCCACCGAGCTGTACGCCACCACACCGCGCAGCAGCGCGTCCACGGCCTTGCGCGCGTTCTTCGCGACCGTGCTGTTCTCCCTGGGGGCGGCGGCGGCGATCTGGCCGAGGACGTCGATGACCTGCTTGCACCAGCGGACGAAGTCGCCGGCGGGCATCTCGGCCTCGCGCAGCACCTCGTCGAGGCTCTTGTCGGAGGCCCACTGGTAGGCGGCCCAGGCGAAGCCGAGGTCGGGCTCGCGCTGGCCGACACCCTCCGCCTGGTTGATCTTGAACTCCTCCTCCAGGGCGTCGAGCCGGCCCCAGATGTGGACCATCTCGGCGAGCGCCGCCTTGGCCTGGCCGCCGGGCACCTTCGGCGCCACGGCGTCGTCGGCCTGCCGCGCCTCGAAGACGAGGGCGGAGACGCAGGCGGCGAGTTCGGCGGGGGCGAGCCCCTCCCAGACCCCCTCGCGGAGGCATTCGCTGGCGAGCAGGTCGAGTTCGCCGTAGAGCCGGGCGAGCCGCTTGCCGTTGTCGGTGACCTCGTCGCCGCGCAGGTAGTCGAGCTCGGTGAGGAGCGCGACGATCCGGTCGAAGGTGCGGGCGATGGTGTTCGTCCGGCCCTCGATGCGCCGCTCCAGCTGCTTGGTGTCGCGCTGGAGGCGGTGGTAGCGCTCGGCCCAGCGGGCGTGGTCCTCGCGCTCGTCGCAGCCGTGGCAGGGATGGGCGCGGATCGCCGTCCGCAGGCGGGCGATCTCGCGGTCGTCCGCGGCGCCGGAGCGCTGCCTGCGCTGCCGCTCCGGGTCGATGTGCCCGGCCTTGGAGCGGAGCGCGGAGGCGAGGTCGCGACGGGACTGCGGGGAGCGCGGATTGAAGGTCTTGGGGATCCGCATGCGCTCCAGGGCTTCCACCGGGACGGGGAAGTCGATGGAGGCGAGCCGCTTGACCTGGCGCTCGGCGGTGAGGACGAGGGGCCGGGGACCGTCGTGGTACTCGAAGCCGCGGTGGCCGTTGGTCCGGCCGGCCGGGATGCCGGGGTCGAGGACGAGCGCGAGGCCGGCGAACTTGCCGGTGGGCACGTGGATGATGTCGCCCGGCTTCAGCTTCTCCAGGGAGGCGGCGGCCTGGGCGCGTCGCTGCGCGGCGCCCTGCTTGGCCAGTTCCGTCTCGCGGTCCTTGAGGTCGCGGCGGAGCAGCGCGTACTCCTCGAAGTCGCCGAGGTGGCAGGTCATGCCCTCGCGGTAGCCCTCCAGTCCCTCCTCGTTGCGCTGGACCTGGCGGGAGATGCCCACGACGGAGCGGTCGGCCTGGAACTGCGCGAAGGAGGTCTCCAGGAGTTCCCGGGAGCGGTGCCGGCCGAACTGGTCGACGAGGTTGACCGCCATGTTGTAGGACGGCCGGAAGCTGGAGCGCAGCGGGTAGGTGCGGGTGCCGGCGAGGCCCGCGAGGTGGTCCGGGTCGAGTCCCCGCTGCCAGAGGACGACGGCGTGGCCCTCGACGTCGATGCCGCGGCGGCCGGCGCGTCCGGTGAGCTGGGTGTACTCGCCGGGGGTGATGTCGGCGTGCTGTTCGCCGTTCCACTTGACCAGCTTCTCCAGGACGACCGACCGGGCCGGCATGTTGATGCCGAGGGCGAGCGTCTCGGTGGCGAAGACGGCCTTGACGAGGCCGCGGACGAAGAGCTCCTCGACGACCTCCTTGAAGGTGGGCAGCATGCCGGCGTGGTGGGCGGCGATGCCGCGCTCCAGCGCCTCCAGCCACTCGTAGTAGCCGAGGACGTGGAGGTCCTCGTCGGGGATGGCGGCGGTGCGGGCCTCGACGATCTCGCGGACGCGGCGGCGTCCCTCGTCGTCGTTGAGCCTGAGGCCGGCGTAGAGGCACTGCTGGACGGCGGCCTCGCAGCCGGCGCGGCTGAAGATGAAGGTGATGGCGGGGAGGAGGCCCTCGTTGTCGAGCCGTTCGATGACCTCGGGACGGCCCGGGGTCCAGATGCGGGAGCGCTGGCGGCGCTCGCGCTCGCGGTCGGCCTCGCGGACCATCTTGCCGCGGCGCCGGTCGCGGGGGTTGTACGTCCGCGAGTTCTCGGTGCGGGCGAGGCGGAGGAGGTCGGGGTTGACCTCGCGGCGGGCGGCGCCGCGGCCGCCGTGGTCGGTCTCCTCCTCGAAGAGGTCGTACATCCGGCGGCCGGCGAGGACGTGCTGCCAGAGGGGGACGGGCCGGCTCTCGGAGACGATGACCTCGGTGTCGCCGCGGACGGTGTCGAGCCAGTCGCCGAACTCCTCGGCGTTGGACACGGTGGCGGAGAGGGAGACGAGGGTGACCGACTCGGGGAGGTGGATGATCACTTCCTCCCAGACGGCGCCGCGGAAGCGGTCGGAGAGGTAGTGGACCTCGTCCATCACGACGTAGCCGAGGCCGGAGAGGGCCTGGGACCCCGCGTAGAGCATGTTGCGGAGGACTTCGGTGGTCATGACGACGATCGGCGCGTCGCCGTTGACGCTGTTGTCGCCGGTGAGCAGGCCGACCTTGTCGGGGCCGTACCGCTTGGCGAGGTCGGCGTACTTCTGGTTCGACAGCGCCTTGATGGGCGTCGTGTAGAAGCACTTGCGGCCCTGGGTGAGGGCGAGGTGGACGGCGAACTCGCCGACGATGGTCTTGCCGGAGCCCGTGGGGGCGGCGACGAGCACGCCCTTGCCCGCTTCGAGAGCCTGGCACGCCTCGATCTGGAACGGATCCAGTCCGAACTCGTACATCTCTCGGAAGGGGGCCAGCGCGGTGGCCTGCTCTGCGTTGCGCGCGAGTGCGGCCGCGTACGCCTCGGCTGGGGTGAGGTCCTCTGTCATCTTGTCTTCGAGCCTACCCGCCCCCTCCGACAGTGACGCGATCTTTATCGAGGGGCTTCGCCGACGGCCGTCGGGGGCGCCAGGACCGTGAGCGCCCCGGGGACGCACTCGGCGGTCAGCGGGAGCGGCCCGAGCGGTTCGCCGTCCGCGTAGCCGGTGGTGGCGGGGGCGTCGAGGGTGACCGAGCGGACGCGGTACGTGGTGACGGCGGGGTGGTCGAGGTGGGTGCCCCGGTAGACGCGGGGGAAGACCCTGAGCAGGGTGGCGCGGCCGACGGCGCCGACGACGGTGACGTCGAGGAGGCCGTCGTCGGTGCGGGCGCCGGCGCAGATCCGCATGCCGCCGCCGTAGGACGAGCCGTTGCCGACGGCGACGAGGGTGGCGTCGGTCTCGACGGTCCGCCCGTCGAGGACGAGCCGGTAGGGGACGGTGCGGAAGGCGGCGAGCTCGGCGAGGATCGCCAGGTCGTACGTGAAGCGGCCGGCGGGGATCCGCATGCGGTTGCCGCGGTCGTTGACGCGGGAGTCGAAGCCGGAGGCGAGGACGGTGCCGTACCAGCGGGGCCCGGTCGCGGTGGTGACGCGTCCGAGGTCGACGGTACGGGCCGCGCCGTCGGCCAGCAGGCGGGAGGCGAGACGGGCGGCGGCGGCCGGGGCCCGGACGGGGAGGCCGAGGGAGCGGGCGAAGTCGTTGCCGGTGCCGACGGCGACGACGCCGAGCGGGGTGCCGGTGCCGGCGACGGCCTGGAGGGCGAGGGAGACCATGCCGTCGCCGCCGACGGCGACGAGGGCGCCGGTGCCGTCGTCCACGGCCTCTCGGGCGCGCCGCAGGGCGTCGGCGGCGTCGAGGCCGAGGACGGTGCGGACGGAGTGGCCGGCGGCGCGCAGGGCGTCCGCGGCGGGCCGGGCGGCGTCGGAGCCGTGGCCGCGGCCGGCGGCGGGATTGACGAAGAGCGTGATGTCGCTGGACATGGCGAGGTCCCCCCGGACGGAGTCTGGGGGGACCTTACAAGACCGGTCCGCCGCGGTGACCGCCGGTGGGGCGGCCCGTGGGGTCAGGTGATGTCGTCGTAGCCGCCGGTGCGGTGGGCGCGGGCGCCGTCGGTGTCGCCGGTGGCCTGCTCGGGCAGGGCGCGGGCGGCGGGGACGGGGTCCAGGGCGCCGACGGGTTCGGGGGTGAGGTCGACCACCGATGCCTCGTCGTCGGAGAGCTCGGCGTCGGGGTCGTTGCGGGCCCGCCGCTTGTCGTTGAGGATCGAGAATCCGACGGCGATGAAGTACAGGACGATGATCGGTCCGGCGAGGGCGATCATGCCGAGCGGGTCCGTGGACGGGGTGGCCACGGCGCCGAAGACGAAGGTGCCCATCACCATGGCGCGCCACCAGCCGGCCATGCGCTTGCCGGTGACCACGCCGGTGAGGTTGAGCATGATCAGCAGCAGCGGAAGCTCGAAGGCGAGACCGAAGACGAGCACCATCCTGGTGGTGAAGTCCAGGAGGTCGTCGAGGGAGAGGAAGTTCGAGGCGACGTCGGGCGTGATGCTGATGAGGACGCGCACGCTGACGGGCATGATCAGGTACGCCGTGTAGGCGCCGGCCGCGAAGAGGGGGACGGCGATGGCGGCGAACCAGTAGGTGTACTTCTTCTCGCTCTTGTGGAGGCCGGGCGCGACGAAGGCCCACAGCTGGTACAGCCAGACCGGGCTGGAGGCGATGAGGCCGGCCAGCATGATCACCTTCACCGTGGAGGTGAACGGGGAGAGCATGGTCTGGTAGGCGATGATGACGCAGCGTCCGCCGGTGTTGTCGGACACGGACGTGCCCGGGGGGCACTTCGGTACGGGGGACGACAGAAGGTCCATCAGCTGCTGACTGAAGAACGCGGCCACCACGGAGGCGACGACGACCGCCAGCATCGCCTTCGCGAGGCGGTTGCGCAGCTCACGGAGATGGTCCGCGAGAGGCATCCGCCCCTCGGGGTCCTTGTCCTTCTTCATGCGGGCAGACTTGGGCAACCCACGTCCTCATCTCGTGCGGGCAGGCCGCTGGGCGGCGAACTTGCGGGCGAACGGATCAGCGGCCGGCGTGGGCCGGTCAGCGCTGGGTGGTGTCCGACGCCTCGGTCACGGGACGGGCGCCGGTGACGTCGCCGGGGGCGGCCTTGATGGTGCGCGGGGCGGCGGGAGCGGCCTGGTCGGCCGGGGCCTCGGCGGGAGCGGCCTCCTGGCCCTCCGACTTCATGGCCTTGGCCTCGCTCTTGAGGATGCGGGCCGACTTGCCGAGGGAGCGGGCCATCTCCGGGAGCTTCTTGGCACCGAAGAGGAGCACGACGACCAGCAGGATGAGGCTGATCTCAAGGGGACCGATCTGACGGAACATGGCTGTGGTCTCTCTTCTCACCGAGGCGGCATGGGTGCGTGCCCGGCCGGTCGGACATGCGTCCGGCCACCGCGCTGTCTGCGATCGTAACCCGCAGGAGTAAACGTCGGGCAATGCCCGTGCGTACTCGCGATTGCGCCCGAGGGGCCCCGATCAGGCCGTCCCGGCGCGGTGCGGAACGGTCGATTCAGGGAAGCGAGCGGCTCGTTCGAGCCAGTCCGGTCGCGGCGGTCTCGAGTTCCTCCGCGGCGCGCTGGATCCGCTGTGTGGTGACTTCCACTTGGCGGCCGAGGCGCCGGACCTCCAGGAAGACCTTGACGGCGAGGCCGCCGAGGACGGCGAGGCCGAGGAAGCCGAGGGCGATCGCGAGCATGGGCCAGAACATGCGTCGAGCCTAGCTCTTGGGGGGTGGAGGGCCGGTCAGGCGGTGGTGTG
Organism: Streptomyces sp. NPDC056503; assembly: GCF_042794995.1. NCBI lineage: Bacteria > Bacillati > Actinomycetota > Actinomycetes > Kitasatosporales > Streptomycetaceae > Streptomyces > Streptomyces sp. NPDC056503. The sequence goes on along the minus strand of NZ_JBHTST010000112.1, from coordinate 18,816 downwards.
GAGGCGGAGGGTGCGGACCCCGCCGCCGGTGAGGAGTTCGACGATGCGTTCGCCGGCGGGCTTGCGGACGGCGCTTCCGCATTCGGGGCAGGTGAAGGAGTAGAAGGTGGTGCGGTGGCTGGCTCCGATGGCCAGGCGCAGGGCGCCGGCGGCGAGTTCGAAGCGGCAGCGGCAGTCGGGGCAGGCGGCCTTGAAGAGGACCGGGGCAATCGACGCCGACAGACCGGACATCACGGACATTTCCCTCAACTCTCTACCTCGAAGACTCGCTGCTACTTCGGAAGGTCACCGGGCCGCGGACCCCCACACCCGCACCCTCGGGCACCGCCCCGGCCGACCGGTCCCGTACGGGAACCGCTCACCCGCCCCCGTACGGGAACGCTCACACGCCCTCGTACGCGGCGAGCGCGGCGGTCGCGGCCTCCCGGGCGCTGTCCGCGAGACCCGCCGGCGAGACGATCCGCCCGTCGCTGCCGAGCCGCAGCGCGAGCCTCCTCAGCGAGGCCGGGTCGGGGGTGCGCAGGGTGATCCGCAGCCCGCCGTCGGGCAGCTCGTCGGCCCGGTCGTGCGGGTAGTACTCGGCGACCCACCGGCCGCCGGGGCCGACCTCGACCACCACCTCCGGGTCGTCGGCCGAGGGCTGGACCAGTCCCTCGGAGAGGTCCCGCAGCTCCAGCTCCGGCGGCGCGGCGGTCTCCTCCAGGATCCGGATCTCGGCCACCCGGTCGAGCCGGAAGGTGCGGCGCGCCTCGGAGAGCCGGCACCACGCCTCCATGTACGTGTGACCGACGGCGAAGAGGCGGATGGGGTCGACCTCGCGCTCGGTGAGCTCGTCGCGGGCCGGCGAGTAGTAGCGCAGCCAGAGCCGCCTGCGCTCGGAGATGGCCCGGTCGACCTCGGCGAAGACGCCGCCCTCGGACTCGAAGGTGACCGAGAGGCGGGCGCTGGCGCCGGCGGCCTCGCCGGCCGCCGCCTCCAGCTTGGCGGTGGCGCGGACCAGCGCGTCCCGGTCGCCCTCGCGCAGCCCCGGCAGGGTGGCGACGGCGCGCGCGGCGACGAGCAGCGCGGTGGCCTCGTCGGCGGCGAGCCGCAGCGGCTCGGCGACGTCGTCCGGGTTGTGCCACCAGATCCGGTCGCCGTCGGTGTCGATGTCGAGGAGGTCGCCGCCCCGGAAGCTGGTGCCGCACATGGGCAGCACGTCGAGGTCGGAGATGAGCTCGTCCTCGGTGATGCCGAAGGCGCGGGCCACGTCGGCGACGTGGGCGCCGGGGCGCTCGCGGAGGTAGGTGACGAGGGAGAGCATCCGCCTCGTCTGGTCGATCGCGTTGGCAGCCATGCGGTTCGTCTTCCCCCTCAGCCCTTGGCGACGGCGCGCAGCCGCTCCACCACGTCGGCCCGCAGGTCGGCCGGTTCCAGTACGACGACGTCGGGGCCGAACTCGACCAGCCAGGCGTCGAGGCCGTGCCCGTACGGGATCTCCAGCTCGTCCCAGCCGTCGGCGCCCTCGCTCGTCTCGGTGGCCCGGGCCCGCAGCGGGTAGCCGCAGCCGGTCCGGAGCCGGATCCGGGCGGAGCGGGTGGCGGTCTCCCCCGCCCAGCTCTCGACGGTCTCGCGGACGGTGACGACGTCGGGCACGGGCGCGGTGAAGGCGCCGGCCCGGGAGCGGACCTTGCCGGTGATGCGGGAGAGGCGGAAGACGCGCTCGGCGCCGCGGTCGCGGTCCCAGCCGGCGAGGTACCAGTGGCCGCGCCAGCACTCCAGCGTCCAGGGCTCGACCTGGCGGGGCTCGGGGCGGGCGGCGTTGGCCTTGCGGTACTCGAAGGAGACGGGGCGCCGGTCGCGGCAGGCGAGCATCAGCGGCTCGAAGGCGCTCTCGTGGACCGGGATGCGGGGTTCGAGGGCGCTGGGCTGGATCTCGTACGTGTCCTCGGCCTCGGGCATGCCGGCGGCGCGCAGCTTCTGGAGGGCGCCGCTGGCGGCTCCGGCGAGGCGGGCCTGCTGCCAGACGCGGGCGGCGAGGCCGAGCGCGGCGGCCTCCTCGGCGTCCAGGGTGATGGGCGGGAGGCGGTTGGAGTCGCGGCGGGCGAGGTAGCCGGTCTCGCCGTCGAGGTTCTCGACGGTCTCGATGACCAGGCCCAGCTCGCGGAGGTCGTCCTTGTCCCGCTCGAACATGCGGTTGAAGGCCTCGTCGCCGCTGGCCTCCATGTACGCCTCGATGGAGCCGCGCAGTTCCCGCTTGCTGAGGGCGCGGCGCGTCCCGAGCAGGCACAGCGCGAGATTCATGAGCCGCTCGGCCTTGGCAATCGCCATGGACGCCTTGCACCCTCTTCCCCGGTTCCGTTCTCGGACGTCCGACCGTACCGCCCCGGGGTGTCCGGACAAAAGCCGAGGGCCCCCGCCGTGGAGGCGGGGGCCCTCGGTATGCGGCCTGGGGCGGGTCAGCCCTTCTTCACGGAGACGAGGTCGCAGACGAAGATCAGCGTCTCGCCGGGGCCGATCTTGCCGCCGGCACCACGGTCGCCGTAGGCGAGGTGCGCGGGGATGACCAGCTGGCGGCGGCCGCCGACCTTCATGCCCTGGACGCCCCGGTCCCAGCCCTGGATGACCATGCCGGCGCCGAGCGGGAACTCCAGCGGGGTGCCGCGGTTCCAGGAGGCGTCGAACTCCTCGCCGGAGTCGAAGGAGACACCGACGTAGTGGACGTTGACCGTGTCCCCGGCGGCGGCGACCTCGCCGTCGCCCTCCCAGATGTCCTTGATCTCCAGGTCGGCCGGCGCTTCGCCGCCCGGGAAGTCGACCTCGGGCTTCTCGATGCTCACTGCAGTGTGCTCCTCATGCGGATGAAACCGGGCGGACGATGGCCCGCGCGACCCCGACAACCTACCGTGCGGAGGGCCGGGGCGCGCGGGAACCCGCTACTGCTTGGTGAGGATGTCCACCGTGAAGACGAGGGTCGAGTTCGCCGGGATCGGCCCCTGCGCCTGGTCACCGTAGCCGTCGGCCGGCGGGACGACGAGCAGCACCCGGCTGCCGACCTTCTTGCCCTCCAGGCCCTTGCTCCAGCCCGGGATGACGTTGGCGAGCGGGAAGGTGGCCGGGGCGCCCCGGTCGTAGGAGCTGTCGAACTTCTTGCCGTCCTTCCAGAGCACGCCCTGGTACTGGACGGTCAGGGTGTCGGTGGCCTTGACGGCCTCGCCCTTGCCCTCGATGACGTAGTTGGAGACGAGTGCCTTCGGCGCGGCGGCCTTCGGGACGGTCAGCGAGGGGGCCTTGCCGTCGGTGTTGGTGCCGACCTTGGGAAGGTCCTTGTTCTCCTGCGCGACGACGGTGCCCTCGGCGGACTTCGGGATGGTGGTCGCCTTCAGGATGTCGACGACGAAGACCAGGGTGGCGCCGCCCTTGATGCTGGGCGGGGAGCCCTTCTCGCCGTAGCCGAGCTCCGGCGGGATGCCGATCTCGACGCGGCTGCCGACCTTCTGGCCCTTCAGGCCCTGGTCCCAGCCCTTGATGACCTGGCCGGCGCCGAGGGTGAGGGTGAACGGCTCGCCGCGGTCGAAGCTGTTGTCGAAGGGGGTCGTCGAGTCCCAGGTCTGACCGAGGTAGTTGACCTGGAGGGCGTCGCCGTCCTTGGTCACCGGGCCGTCGCCCTCGCTGATGACGTTGACCTTGAGTTCCTTCGGCGGGTCGCCCTCGCCCTTCGCGAGGGTCGGCTTCTCACCGAACTTCTCGCCCGCGGTGATGGCGGGGAGCCCGTTGGTCATCGAGGCGTTATCGGAGCCCTTGGTGTCGCTGCCGCACGCCGCTGTCGTGAGCAGCAGCAGCGGGACGACGAGAAGGCCGGCAATTCGGCGCACGTGTTCCTCAGATCTCAGACGGCACAGTAGTTGTCCGGACACTCTAGGGGACCCGTCTGAGACGTCCAGGGCCCCGCACGTCGTACGCGCGGGGCCCCGGTCCGTTCTTGTGATCGTCCTACATACCGGCGATCAGCTTCTCCACCCGGTCGTCGACCGAGCGGAACGGGTCCTTGCACAGGACCGTGCGCTGCGCCTGGTCGTTGAGCTTCAGGTGGACCCAGTCGACGGTGAAGTCCCGGCGCTGCTCCTGGGCGCGGCGGATGAAGTCGCCGCGGAGCCGGGCCCGGGTGGTCTGCGGGGGCACGGACTTGCCCTCGAAGATCTTCACGTCGTTGCAGATCCGCGCCGCCTGCCCGTTCTTCTGGAGCAGGTAGTACAGCCCGCGGCGGCGGTGGATGTCGTGGTACGCGAGGTCTATCTGGGCGACCCGCGGGTTCGACATGGTCATGTTGTGCTTGGCGCGGTACCGCTCGATGAGCTTGTACTTCATCACCCAGTCGATCTCGGTCTGGATGCGGTCGAGCCGCTCCTCCTCGATCGCGTCGAGCGTGCGGCCCCAGAGTTCGAGCACCTGGGCGACCGTGCCGGAGCGGATGCCCCGCCGGTCGACGAAGTCGGACGCCTTCTCGAAGTACTCGCGCTGCACCTCCAGGGCGGAGGCCTCGCGGCCGCTGGCCAGGCGCACCTTGCGCTGGCCGGTGATGTCGTGGCTGACCTCGCGGATGGCCCGGATCGGGTTCTCCAGGGTCAGGTCGCGCATCACGGTGCCGGCCTCGATCATGCGCAGCACGAGGTCGGTGGCGCCGACCTTGAGCAGCATGGTCGTCTCCGACATGTTGGAGTCGCCGACGATGACGTGGAGCCGGCGGTAGCGCTCGGCGTCGGCGTGCGGCTCGTCCCGGGTGTTGATGATGGGCCGGGAGCGGGTGGTGGCGGAGCTGACGCCCTCCCAGATGTGCTCGGCGCGCTGGGAGACGCAGTAGACGGCGCCGCGCGGGGTCTGGAGCACCTTGCCCGCGCCGCAGATCAGCTGACGCGTGACCAGGAACGGGATGAGGATGTCCGCGAGGCGGGAGAACTCGCCGTGGCGGGCGACGAGATAGTTCTCGTGGCAGCCGTAGGAGTTTCCGGCGGAGTCCGTGTTGTTCTTGAAGAGATAGACGTCGCCCGCGATTCCCTCCTCGTGCAGGCGGCGTTCGGCGTCCACGAGAAGACCTTCGAGAATGCGCTCGCCGGCCTTGTCGTGGGTGACGAGTTCGATCACGTCGTCGCATTCCGGTGTGGCGTATTCCGGATGCGAACCCACGTCCAGGTACAGGCGGGCGCCGTTCCGCAGGAAGACATTGCTGCTGCGGCCCCATGACACGACTCGGCGGAAGAGGTACCGCGCCACTTCGTCAGGAGACAGTCGGCGCTGTCCCCTGAACGTGCACGTGACGCCGTACTCGTTCTCCAGCCCGAAAATGCGGCGGTCCATGTCTGAACATTACGCCTGACGGCCTGTGCTGAAACCGGGTTGGACGTTCCCGTTTCGATCATTTTCCGATCAGAGGGCGTTCTTTTCGGTGTGTACGGCCGCGGTGCCGCCCCCGCTCACGGCGTGTCGGGAGCGGCGGCCGGGCGCGTCGGGGTCGTTCAGCACCCGGCCGGTGGAGAGCAGGACGAGCAGGGCGACCAGACCGCCGGCACCGGCCACGGCGAACCCGGCCACGGTCCCGGCGAGTTCGACGGCGGGTCCGGCGGCGGCCGAGCCCAGGGCCGCGCCGACGCCGAAGGTGGTGACCAGCCAGGAGAAGGCCTCGGTGACGGTTCCGGCCGGGGCGTGCCGGTCCACCACGATGAAGGCGCAGGCCAGCACGGGAGCGAGGAAGAAGCCCGAGAGGGCCGCGAGGCCGCTCATGGCGACCGGGCCGGGGGTGAGCATCAGCGGCAGGTAGCAGAGCGCGAGGAGCGCCACCAGGACGCGCAGCCGCCGCTCGGGGGCGCCCGCCCACTGCCGGGCGCCGTAGAGCACGCCGCCGAGGAGGGCGCCGAGGCCGAGGGCGGCCATCAGCCAGCCGTAGACGGAGGGGGTGCCCCGGTCGTCGGCGTAGGCGACGGCGGCGACCGTGATGGAGCCGAGGGCGAGGCCGACGAAGAAGAACGAGCCGAGCAGGGCGAGCAGCCCCGGGGAGCGCAGGGCGCCGAGCCAGTGGGCCTCGCGGGGCGCGGAGCGCCAGGCCCGAGAGGGCTCGGAGAGGACGACGGAGAGGGCGCCGAGCACGCCGATGAGGTTGATGACGAGAAGGGCGGCGGCGGGCGACCACAGGGCGACGACGAGGGTCACCAGGAGCGGGCCGACGGTGAACATGACCTCCTGCGCGACGGCGTCGAGGGCGTAGGCGCGGTGGACCCGGTCCTCACGGCCCAGGACGCTCGGCCAGAGGGCCCGCAGGCCGCCCTCCAGGGGCGGGGTGAAGAGTCCGGCGATCACGACGGCGGCGTAGGCGAGGGGGAGGTCGCCGATGCCGGCGAAGGCGAAGAGGGCCATGCCGAGGGCGGAGAGGACGGCGGCGGGCAGCTGGACGCGCGGCTGGCCCTTGAGGTCGACGGCTCGGCCGAGGAGGGGCTGCCCGACGGCGTTGGCGAGGCCGTACGCGGCGACGAGGCCGCCGGCGAGGGTGTAGCCGCCGCCCTGGTCGCGGACGAAGAGGGTCATGGCGATGGGGCCGGTGCCGTTGGGCAGCCGGCCGGCCAGGGTGCCGGCGAGCAGGCGGAGCGCGTGCGGCGCCCGCAGGATGTCGCGGTAGCCGCCGTGTGCCGTGGCCTCGGTGGCCATGCGGGTCTCCCCTCCGTCGGCTCCCGCCGAGGTTTTACGTATAACTTCCACCGTCATACGTACCATGGCGGCGTGACGCGGGTCCACCCCGCGGCCACGCACCACCGACCAGCGCACCACCGACCAGCGTCCGACGCGGAGGCCCCGTGCAGACCCCCGAAGCCCTCGGCGGCACCCGTCCGACCAGCAGGGACGTGGCCCGGGTGGCGGGCGTCTCGCAGGCCACCGTCTCCCTGGTCCTCGGCGAGAAGTGGCGCGGCCGGGTCTCGGAGCGCACCGCCGGCACCGTCCGGGCCGCCGCCCGCGAGCTCGGCTACCGGCCCAACCTCGCCGCCCGCAACCTGCGCCTCGGCCGCACCCGGACCGCCCTGCTCGTGGTGCCCGCGCTCACCAACGAGTTCTTCGCCCACGTGTACACCGGGGCGGCGGCCGTCGCCGCCGACCACGGCTTCGGCGTCGTGCTCTACCCCTCCCCCGACGGCGTCGGCCCCGCCCGTGACCCCTTCGCCTCCGCCCAGGCCGCCCTGGACGGCGTGCTGGCCTCCTCCATGGCGACCGACGCCCTGGAGGCCTTCCGGGGCAGCGACCTGCCGCTCGTCATGCTCGACAGCGACCCGGCGGACCCCGGCGCGGCCGCCCACGTCAACCTCGACGTCGCCGAGGGCATGCGCATGGTCACCGCCCATCTGCTCGCCCTCGGCCACCGCAGCTTCCTGCACCTGGCGTCGGCGGCCCCCTCCTGGACCTTCGACGTCCGGGCCGCGGCGCTCGCGCACGCCCTGCGGGGCGCGGAGGTGCGCACCGTACGCTCACCGCTCACCGTCGCGGCCGCGCGGGAGGCCGCCGGGGCGGCGCTCGGCGCGCCCGGACCCCGCCCCACGGCGGTGATCTGCGACGACGACATCCTCGCGGCCGGCGTCTGCAAGGCCGCGCGGCGGCTCGGCCTGCGCGTCCCGGAGGACCTGTCGGTCACCGGTTTCGACGACATGGCCCTGGCGACGGCCGTCGAGCCGGAGCTCACCACGGTCCGGCTGCCCGCCGAGGAGTTCGGCCGCCGGGGCATGGAGGCGCTGCTCGCCGTCCTGGCGGGCGAAGCGGCCCGCTCGGACGTCCTCCCCGCCGAACTGGTCCCCAGGGGCTCCACGGGGCCCGCACCGACCTCCTGACCCCACTTCCCGGCCGCCACGGCGAGGCCGTCCCCCGGACCGGCCCACGGACCGCACCGCCCCAGGCCCGGCGGACACCCGGGCACGCCGGAGGGCCGGGCACGCCGGAGGGCCCCGGTCCGGGTGGACCGGGGCCCTCCGGGCACAGCCGACGGCTACTCCTCGGACGCCTCGTCCGAGGGCTCGTCCGTCTTCGCCAGGGCCGCGTTGTCCGCCTCCAGGAGACGGACCAGCTGGCGGCCGACGATCCGCTTGAACTTCCGCTGCTGCGGACGCGTCCGGTCCAGGACCGCCACCTCCAGGCGCTCCGCGGGGATCTCCCGCTCGGTGCCGCTGGTGTCCCGGGAGAGCCCCTGCACCGCCAGCTTCAGGGCCTCCGCGAGCGACATCCCGTCCCGGTGCCGCTGGTCCAGGAAGGAGCTGATCTGCTCGGCGTTCCCGCCCACCGCGACCGAGCCGTGCTCGTCCACGATGGAGCCGTCGTGCGGCAGCCGGTAGATCTGGTCCCCGGCCGGCTCGCTGCCGACCTCGGCGACCACGAGCTCCACCTCGTACGGCTTCTCGCCGGCGCTGGAGAAGATGGTGCCCAGCGTCTGCGCGTAGACGTTGGCCAGGCCGCGCGCGGTGACGTCGTCCCGGTCGTAGGTGTAGCCGCGCAGGTCGGCGTAGCGGACGCCGCCGATGCGCAGGTTCTCGTACTCGTTGTACTTGCCGGCGGCGGCGAAGCCGATCCGGTCGTAGATCTCGCTGAACTTGTGCAGGGCGCGGGACGGGTTCTCGCCGACGAAGACGATGCCGTCGGCGTACTGGAGGACCACGAGGCTGCGGCCGCGCGCGATGCCCTTGCGGGCGTACTCCGCGCGGTCGGCCATGGCCTGCTGGGGGGAGACGTAGAACGGTGTCGACACCGGCGCTCGTCCCTTTCTTCTGGGCTGTGAGGGGGCGACGTAGGGGTCAGAGCAGGGCGGCGCGCGGTCCGTCCGGCTGCTCCAGACGCCGCTCGGTGATCGAACGGGCCAGCTCGGAGGATTCCGCCTCGGTGAGCCTGCGGAAGCCCTCGTCGGTGATGACGGTGACGATCGGGAAGATCCGCCGGGCCAGGTCCGGACCGCCGGTCGCCGAGTCGTCGTCCGCCGCGTCGTACAGCGCCTGTACGACCAGTGTGGTCGCCTGCTGCTCGCTGAGGTCCTCGCGGTACAGCTTCTTCATGGAGCCGCGGGCGAAGATCGAGCCCGAGCCGGTGGCGGCGTAGCCGTGCTCCTCGGAGCGGCCGCCGGTCACGTCGTAGGAGAAGATCCGGCCCTTCTCCCGGCCCTCGTCCCATCCGGCGAAGAGCGGCACCACGGCGAGGCCCTGCATGGCCATGCCGAGGTTGCTGCGGATCATCGTGGAGAGACGGTTCGCCTTGCCCTCGAGGGAGAGCGTGGCGCCCTCCACCTTCTCGAAGTGCTCGAGCTCCAGCTGGAAGAGCTTGACCATCTCGACGGCGAGACCGGCGGTGCCGGCGATGCCGACCGCGGAGTACTCGTCCGCCGGGAACACCTTCTCGATGTCCCGCTGCGCGATCATGTTGCCCATGGTGGCCCGCCGGTCACCGGCGAGCACGACGCCGCCGGGGAAGGTCGCCGCCACGATGGTGGTGCCGTGCGGGGCCTGGACGACCCCGTCCGGCAGCTTCCGGTTCCCCGGCAGCATCTCCGGCGAGTGGTCGGCCAGGAAGTCCATGAACGATGAGGAGCCCGGCGTCAGGAAGGCCGCCGGCAGACGCCCGATGCTACGAGGGTTGGCTTCCACGCGATTCCTTCCGGGTGGGTGAGAAGGGCCCGCCCCTGACACACGCGGGCCGATCTTGATTGCTGTGTACGGACCTTACCCGTGCGACGGCCTGTCATCCGTCCCCGGACCCACGGCTTCTTCCGGGGCTCCGGGGACGGGGAACGACAGGGGGATGCGGCTACTCGCCGCCCTTCTGCACGAAGCTCCGGACGAACTCCTCGGCGTTCTCCTCGAGCACGTCGTCGATCTCGTCGAGGACCGAGTCCACGTCCTCGCTCAGCTTCTCCTGGCGTTCCTGGAGGTCGGAGTTCGCCTCCGTGGTGGTCTCCTCGACCTCTTCCGTGGAACGCGTGGCCTTCTGCTGTCCGCCGCCGGTGTCCTTGGCCGCCATTTCCTCACCCCGCTCGAATCGGATCGCTCGGACATGTACTGCTGGGATCCTGCAAGATCAGACCCTACAAGCCGGGACCGACATCGGCCCCCGCATTTCCGCATCGTCCGGGCACTGCTTCCATGATTCCCAGGGCCCGGGTATTTCAGGCCCCTATTCCGGTCTCGAATCAGTTGCCGGAGAGGACCCGGACGAGTTCCTCCGCCGTGCGGCAGCGGTCCAGGAGGGCCGCCACGTGGGCCTTGGTGCCGCGCAGCGGCTCCAGGGTCGGGACGCGCTGGAGCGAGTCGCGGCCCGGCAGGTCGAAGATCACCGAGTCCCAGGACGCGGCGGCGACGTCGTCGGCGTACTGCTCCAGGCAGCGGCCCCGGAAGTAGGCCCTGGTGTCCTCCGGCGGCGCCGTCTCGGCCCGCTCCACCTCGCCCTCGTCCAGCAGCCGCTTCATGCGGCCGCGGGCCACCAGGCGGTTGTACAGCCCCTTGTCGGGCCGTACGTCCGCGTACTGGAGGTCCACCAGGTGCAGCCGGGGCGCGTCCCAGTCCAGGCCGTCGCGGCGGCGGTAGCCCTCCATGAGCTCCCGCTTGGCGATCCAGTCCAGCTCGCCGGCGAGGCTCATCGGGTCGTTCTCCAGGCGGTTGAGGGTGTCCTCCCACCGCGCCAGGACGTCCTTCGTCTGGTCGTCGGCGTCCGTGCCGTACCGCTCGTCCACGTACTTCCTGGCCAGCTCGAAGTACTCCATCTGGAGCTGCACCGCGGTGAGCGTCCGGCCGCTGCGCAGCGTGACGAGGTACTGGAGCGAGGGGTCGTGGGAGACGTGGTGGAGGGTGCGGACGGGCTGGTCGACGGCGAGGTCGACGGTGATGAAGCCGTCCTCGATCATGGAGAGGACGAGCGCCGTGGTGCCGAGCTTGAGGTAGGTGGAGATCTCGGAGAGGTTGGCGTCCCCGATGATCACGTGGAGCCGGCGGTACTTCTCGGCGTCGGCGTGCGGCTCGTCGCGGGTGTTGATGATGGGGCGCTTGAGGGTGGTCTCCAGGCCCACCTCGACCTCGAAGTAGTCGGCGCGCTGGCTGATCTGGAAGCCGTCCTCGCGTCCGTCCTGCCCGAGGCCGACGCGGCCGGCGCCGGTGACGACCTGGCGGGAGACGAAGAACGGCGTCAGGTGGCGCACGATGTCCGAGAAGGGGGTCTCCCGCTTCATCAGGTAGTTCTCGTGCGTGCCGTAGGAGGCGCCCTTGTTGTCGGTGTTGTTCTTGTAGAGGTGGATGGGCTGGGCGCCGGGGAGCTGGGCGGCGCGCTCGGCCGCCTCGGCCATGATCCGCTCGCCGGCCTTGTCCCAGAGCACGGCGTCGCGCGGGTTGGTGACCTCGGGGGCGCTGTACTCGGGGTGGGCGTGGTCCACGTAGAGCCGGGCGCCGTTGGTGAGGATCACGTTGGCGAGGCCGATGTCCTCGTCGGTGAGCTGGCTGGAGTCGGCGACCTCGCGGGCGAGGTCGAAGCCGCGGGCATCCCGCAGCGGGTTCTCCTCCTCGAAGTCCCAGCGGGCGCGGCGCGCCCGGTGCATCGCCGCGGCGTAGGCGTTGACGATCTGGGACGAGGTGAGCATGGCATTGGCGTTCGGGTGACCGGGGACGGAGATCCCGTACTCCGTCTCGATGCCCATTACTCGCCGTACGGTCATGCGGCCCTCCTTGCCCGGCGGCGCTCAGTGCGCGACTCGGCGGTACCGAAGAGCCTAGAGCGGCTCCGCGCTGGTGGGGAGATCACTTGCGGTATTTCCCGGATGTGGCCGAGAGTTTTTCCGGTGCGAATGCGACGGCTGCGGATGCCCGGTTTCCGGACATCCGCAGCCGGTGTGCGCTTTTACAGGTACTGACCGGTGTTGGCCACCGTGTCGATGGAGCGCCCGGTGTCCGCGCCCTGCTTTCCGGTGACGAGGGTGCGGATGAAGACGATCCGCTCGCCCTTCTTTCCGGAGATACGGGCCCAGTCGTCGGGGTTGGTGGTGTTGGGCAGGTCCTCGTTCTCCTTGAACTCGTCCACGCAGGCCTGGAGGAGGTGGGAGACGCGGATGCCCTTCTGGTCGTGGTCGAGGAAAGCCTTGATGGCCATCTTCTTGGCCCGGTCGACGATGTTCTGGATCATCGCGCCGGAGTTGAAGTCCTTGAAGTAGAGGACTTCCTTGTCACCGTTGGCGTACGTGACTTCGAGGAAGCGGTTCTCCTCGGATTCGGCGTACATCTGCTCGACGACGGACTGGATCATCCCGTTGGCGGCGGCGGCCTTGGAGCCGCTGTGCTCGGAGACGTCGTCCGTGTGGAGCGGAAGGTTGGCGGTGAGGTACTTCGCGAAGATGTCCTTCGCCGCCTCGGCGTCCGGACGCTCGATCTTGATCTTCACGTCGAGCCGGCCGGGCCTCAGGATCGCGGGGTCGATCATGTCCTCGCGGTTGGAGGCGCCGATCACGATCACGTTCTCCAGGCCCTCGACGCCGTCGATCTCGGCGAGCAGCTGGGGGACGATGGTGTTCTCCACGTCCGAGCTGACACCGGATCCGCGGGTGCGGAAGAGCGACTCCATCTCGTCGAAGAAGACGATGACGGGGGTGCCTTCGCTGGCCTTCTCGCGGGCCCGCTGGAAGACCAGGCGGATGTGCCGCTCGGTCTCGCCGACGTACTTGTTGAGGAGCTCGGGGCCCTTGATGTTGAGGAAGTAGGACTTCCCCGCGGGCTGGCCGGTGACCTCGGCGACCTTCTTGGCCAGGGAGTTGGCGACGGCCTTGGCGATGAGCGTCTTGCCGCAGCCGGGCGGCCCGTAGAGCAGGATGCCCTTGGGCGGCCGCAGTTCGTGCTCCTTGAACAGGTCGGGGTAGAGGTACGGGAGCTCGACCGCGTCGCGGATCAGCTCGATCTGGTTGCCCAGACCGCCGATCTTGTCGTAGTCGACGTCCGGGACCTCTTCGAGGACGAGCTCCTCGACCTCGCTCTTGGGCACGACCTCGTAGACGTACCCGGACCGGGAGTCGAAGAGCAGGGCGTCACCGGAGCGGATGGTGATGTCCAGCAGAGGCTCGGCGAGCCTCACCACCCGCTCCTCGTCGGTGTGCCCCACCACCAGGGCGCGCTCGCCGTCCTCCAGGATCTCCTTGAGGGTGACGATCTCCCCGGCGCGCTCGAACTCCATGGCCTCGACCACGTTGAGCGCCTCGTTGAGCATGACTTCCTGGCCACGCCGGAGCTCTTCGAGCTCGACGCTGGGACTTACGTTCACCCTGAGCTTGCGGCCCCCGGTGAAGATGTCGCACGTGCCGTCCTCATTGGCCTGCAGGAAGACACCGAATCCGGCCGGCGGCTGCGCGAGCCGGTCGACCTCTTCCTTGAGGGCCACGATCTGGTCGCGTGCCTCACGGAGCGTGTTCGCCAGCCTTTCGTTCTGCGCGGACACTCCGGCCAGGCTCGTCTGCAGCTCGACGATCCGCTCTTCGAGAATCCTCGTGTGTCGCGGAGAGTCGGCGAGCTTGCGGCGCAGGACGGCGATTTCCTGCTCGAGATAGGCAACCTGGCCGGCGGGGTCTTCAGACCCTCGCCCCGGCCGGATGCCGCGGTTGATGTCGTCGTCGTGGGCTGCCACGGTCCTCACCTCCTCCAAGGGGAGCTGGACGCATCCTGACCCTACCTGCGTGGGTGATGATTGAAACCCCTAGATCAAAAAGACTCCGGGGTGTGTCCGATCTTCACCCTTGCGCTTCCCCTCTCGCCAGCTGAATACCCACCCTTCACGCTCTGAAAGCGGGCAGTTGTATCGTTCGTGAAGGGTCAACACCCGCGGGTCGCGGCCTCAATTGTCCGCGCGGAGCAGAAACGGCAGAAGAGATGAGCGTGCAGCACGAGTCACCGGCCGACGGAGCCGAGGAGGCTCTGGAGGTCTGGATCGATCAGGACCTGTGCACCGGGGACGGGATCTGCGCGCAGTACGCTCCCGAGGTCTTCGAACTGGACATCGACGGGCTCGCGTATGTGAAGAGCGCCGAGGACGAGCTGCTCCAGGAGACGGGGGCGACGACCCCGGTCCCGCTGCCGCTGCTCCAGGACGTCGTGGACTCGGCGAAGGAGTGCCCGGGCGACTGCATCCACGTCCGGCGGGTCCGGGACCGCGTCGAGGTGTACGGCCCCGACGCGGAGTGACGGGTCAGGCGCCGAGCGCCTCCGCGCCGGTGGTGCGCACGAAGGCACCGCCGGTCCACTCCCATCCGACCTGCTCCTTCTCATCCGGGCAGCAGCTGGGGACGTCGGGGGACGAGTAGCCGAGCAGGGTGGCGCGGACGGTTCCGCCGCGGATCGCGAGGCCGGTGACGCTGCGCTGTTCGCGCGGGTCGACGAGGGTGGCCACCACGCGCGCGGGGGCGTCGTCGCCGCGGCCGCGGGTCAGGACGTAGAGGCCGGCGGGCGGGCTTCCGGATCCGGCTTCGCAGTGTACGACCGCAACGGTCTCGGGGTTCTCGTCGCCGTCCAGGTCTCCGGTCGCGTACCGGGCGACGCGGTGGGGCGCTCCCCCGCACTGGAGGGGGTAGTCGGCCGTGCCGGCGTCGGGTGCGGCGGCCGGCCCGGCGGCCGCGGGGGCGGACGCCGCCCGGGTGGCGGGGCCCGCTTCGGCGGCTCGGGGGGTCAGGGCGCCGGAGAGGGCAACAACCGCGGCGGTCGCGGTGGCGGTGGCCAGCCAGTGCAGCGGCCGGGCGTGGGTGTGTGCGAGGTCCACGAGGTCCGGGGCGGCGGAGGGCTGCACGCGAGACGTCTCCTGTGAGGGTCGTGCCGAGGGGTTGCGGGCATCGTGCCACACGTCACAGGGCGGCGGAACCGCCGGGGGTGGTGAACCGGGGCCGAACGCGGCGACGCCGCCGTCCGGTTCCCCGCGGCGCGGGGTGAACGGACGGCGGCGTCGCCGTGATCCTGTCGGTGTGTCAGCCCTTGTTGGGGCCGTCGTAGTCCTCGCCGTAGGCGCCCTTGGCGGGGCGGCGGCGGCGCATCGGGGGCTCGACGCCGTCCGCGAGGCGGCGGGCGGTGACGAGGAAGCCGGTGTGGCCGATCATGCGGTGATCGGGGCGCACGGCCAGGCCCTCGACGTGCCAGTTGCGGATCATGGACTCCCAGGGCTGCGGCTCGGCGTAGCAGCCGATCTCGCGGATGGACTCCACGGTGCGGGCCAGCTGGGTGGTGGTGGCCACGTAGCAGCAGAGGATGCCGCCCGGGACGAGGCTCTTGGAGACGGCCTCCAGGCACTCCCAGGGGGCGAGCATGTCGAGGATGACCCGGTCGACGTCGGAGTCGGTCAGGTTGTCCTGGAGGTCGCCGACGGTGAGCTGCCAGGCCGGGTGGGGGCCGCCGAAGTAGCGCTCGACGTTGCCCTTCGCGATCTCGGCGAAGTCCTCGCGGCGCTCGTAGGAGTGGAGCATGCCGCTGTCGCCGATGGCGCGGAGCAGGAAGCTGCTGAGCGAGCCGGAACCCACGCCGGCCTCCACGACGCGCGCGCCGGGGAAGATGTCGGCGAAGGCGAGGATCTGTCCCGCGTCCTTCGGGTAGACCACGGCGGCGCCGCGGGGCATGGACAGGACGTAGTCGGGGAGCAGGGGGCGCAGCGCGAGGTAGGCGACGTTTCCGGTGGTGCGGACAACGCTGCCCTCGGGAGCGCCGATCAGCTCGTCATGCGGGAAGGAACCCTTGTGGGTGTGGAAGTTCTTTCCCTCTTCGAGCGTGAACGTGTAGTGGCGGCCCTTGGGGTCGGTCAGCTGAACCTGGTCCCCGACCTTGAAGGGCCCGCGTCGGCGGGCGGCACCGGTCGGTTCGGACATGGGAACAGAGTACCGGTGTTACTGGGACGGTCGTGCCATGGCCTTCACGAAGGCGCGCTCGACGTCGGTGGTGGCGAGGACCCCGTAGATCTCGCCGGTCTCCTCGACGACGAGGTACTCGGTGGCGGGGGTGGCCCGGAGGTGGTCGAGGAGGGGCTGGCCGGTGAGCTCGGCCGGGACGCGCATGCCGGGGCCGAGGTCCTGGGCGAGGGTGGAGACGGCGACCCAGGGGCGGCGGTGCTGGGGGACGGCGGCGATGGCGGCCTCGCGGACGATGCCGGTGGGCTCGCCGGTGCCGTCGACGACGACGAGGGCGCGGGCACCGGCCTCGTTGGCCCGGCGGAGGGCCTCGGAGAGGGGGGTGTCGGGCTCGACGGGGACGGCGCGCCGGGTGAGGGCGCGGGCGCGGAGCTCGGGGAGGTGTTCGCGGAGGCGGGCCATCCGGAGGCTGTTGCCGGCGCCGGTCCAGATGATCGCGGCCAGGATGGCGGCGAGGAGGGCGTCGGTGACGGTGGTGAAGCCGTCGATGTCCGCGGTGGAGTTGCCGAGCCAGCCGGTGCGGGTGAGGAGGGGGAGGCCGATGAGGACGGTGACGGCGAGGGCGCGGCCGACCCAGGCGGCGGCGACGGTGCCGCTCATGGGCTTGCCGGTGAGCTTCCAGACGATCGCGCGGAGCATCCGGCCGCCGTCGAGGGGGAGGCCGGGGAGGAGGTTGAAGATCGCCACGATGAGGTTGGAGATCATCAGGCCGGCGAGGAGGACGCCGGGCACGGTGCCGGGTTCGACGGCGTACATGGAGAGGTAGAAGACGCCGGCGAGGACGAGGGAGAGCAGGGGGCCGACGAAGGCCAGGACGAACTCGCGGCCGGGGGTCTCGGACTCCTTCTCGATCTCGGAGACGCCGCCGAAGAACTGGAGCTGGATGCGCCGGACCGGGAGCTTGAAGCGGAGGGCGGCGATGGTGTGGGCGAGCTCGTGGACGAGGACGGAGGCGTAGAAGGCGACGGCGAAGAAGAGGGAGACGAGGTAGCGGGCGGCGCCGAGTTCGGGCAGGACCCGTTCGATCTGGTCGCCGAAGACCCAGGTGATGAGGGCTGCGACGAGGAACCAGCTGGGCGCGACGTAGACGGGCACGCCGAAGGGGCGGCCCATCAGGATCCCGCCGCCGGGTTCCTCGGTCCGCTGCGGCTTGGGCTCGTCCTGGTTCACGGGTTCCTCTCGTCGCCGGGGTGACCGCGTCGGTGCGTCACGGTTCGATCATGCAGCGCGACGGGCCATGCGTCGATGGTATTCGGCTCGCTGTCGGTGGCGGGCCGTAGGGTCTGTGTCATGAGTACGAGCGAGCGGCTCCCGGAGGGGCCCCGGGCGCCCATGTCGCTGTCGCCCTCGCGGGCGAGCGACTTCATGCAGTGTCCCCTGTTGTACCGGTTCCGGGTGATCGACCGGCTGCCGGAGAAGCCGAGCGCGGCGGCGACGCGCGGGACGCTGGTGCACGCGGTCCTGGAGCGGCTCTTCGACGATCCGGCGGCGGAGCGGACGGTGCCGCGGGCGAAGGCGATGGTCCCGGGCCAGTGGGACCGGCTCCTGGAGGCGCGGCCGGAGCTGGGCGAGCTGTTCGCGGACGATCCGACGGGCGACCGGCTCGGGCAGTGGCTGGCGGAGGCCGAGGCGCTGGTGGAGCGGTGGTTCACGCTGGAGGACCCGGTGCGGCTGGAGCCGGCCGAGCGCGAGCTGTTCGTGGAGACGGAGCTGGAGTCGGGGCTGCGGCTGCGCGGGGTGATCGACCGCGTGGACGTGGCGCCGACGGGCGAGGTCCGGATCGTCGACTACAAGACGGGGAAGGCGCCGCGGCCGGAGTACAGCGAGGGCGCGCTCTTCCAGATGACGTTCTACGCCCTGGTGGTGTGGCGGCTGAAGGGCGTGATCCCGCGCCGCCTCCAGCTGGTGTACCTGGGGAGCGGGGACGTGCTGACGTACGACCCGGTGGAGGCGGACCTGCGGTGGGTGGAGCGGAAGCTGCACGCGCTGTGGGAGGCGATCCGCACGGCGACGGAGACGGGCGACTGGCGGCCGCGGCCGACGAAGCTGTGCGGCTGGTGCGACCACCAAGCGGTGTGCCCGGAGTTCGGGGGGACTCCCCCGGTGTATCCGCTGGAGATCGTTTCCGCGCGCCCGGCGGAGTCGGGCGAATCGGGGCAGGGCAGAATGGGCGGCGACCGGCCCGCCTCGTGAAGGAGCCCCTGTGACGATTCGCGTCCTCCTGGTCGACGACCAGCCGCTGCTGCGCACCGGCTTCCGGATGATTCTGGAGGCGGAGCAGGACCTGGCGGTGGTGGGAGAGGCCGGTGACGGTCTGCAGGCGCTGGACCAGGTGCGGGCGCTCCAGCCGGACGTGGTGCTGATGGACATCCGGATGCCGCGGATGGACGGGGTGGAGGCGACCCGGCAGATCACCGGTCCCGGCCGGGACGGCCCGGCGAAGGTGCTGGTGCTGACCACCTTCGACCTGGACGAGTACGTGGTGGAGGCGCTGCGCGCGGGCGCGAGCGGCTTCCTGCTGAAGGACGCCCCGGCGAACGAGCTGGTGCAGGCGATCCGGGTGGTGGCGGCGGGCGAGGCGATGCTGGCCCCGTCGATCACGCGGCGGCTGCTCGACAAGTACTCGGCGCATCTGCCGACGGGCGAGGAGCGGATGCCGGACACGCTGAGCACGCTGACCGACCGCGAGGTGGAGGTGCTGAAGCTGGTGGCCCGCGGTCTGTCGAACGCGGAGATCGCGGCGGACCTGTTCGTCAGCGAGACGACGGTGAAGACGCACGTGGGCCATGTGCTGACCAAGCTGGGCCTGCGCGACCGGGTGCAGGCCGCGGTGTACGCGTACGAGAGCGGTCTGGTGCGCCCGGGGGGCAACGGCCAGTAGGGCGGTGCGGTACGGCGGAGGGCCCGGCGCGCGGGGTGCGCGC
>NZ_JBHTST010000111.1:0-28850 GCF_042794995.1 Streptomyces sp. NPDC056503 | reverse complement strand
GGGCGGGGGTCTCGACCAGCGCCCCTTCCGTCCTACGCCTGCTCTTTCCTTGCCCCTCGTGGGCGGGCCATGAGAAGCAGGCCGTCGTAGTCGACTGGCGTCCATCGGTCCTGGCCCGCTGTACGGGTGGACCAGCGTTGTTCGTTGTTAGCGGGTTCGATCATGATGGCTTGGCCTGTGCCGATACGGGTGGCCACGGTCTGCCAGAGTCGGTCGCGTAGGCGGTTGTTCAGGGTGGATACGAAGACACCGGGGGCGACTTCGACCATCCATCGGGTGAGGTGGCCTCGGAGTCCAGCGGGGGCGGCAATGAGGACGACCACGGTCATGCTTGCCTTTGTGGGGTGTCGGTGGCGAATGCGGGGCCGATTACGGAGAGGAAGCTGTCGTCGTCGAAAATGTCGTGGCCCCAGTTGACGCCGCCGGAGACACTGCCGACTTCTTCGTCCCATAGGCCGTTGAGGTCGCGGTCGATGAGGGTGTTGTCGCCGTCGGGAACGAGGAGTTCCTTGAGGTCGGTCACGATGCGGGGGAGTAGCTGGTGGTTGGTGACGGCGTCGCGGACGGCGATACGGGCGTCGCGTTCGCTTGTAAGGCCTTGTGAGACGAGGTCGAAGGCGGTGGGAATGGTGTGTTCGGCTTTGTAAAGGTCCGCTATGTCCAGGACGAAGGAGAGGGCGGAGCCCGTGTGGACGAACCCCAGGGCAGGGCTGGCACCGATTCCGGTGATGACGGCGTGGCAGATGCCGTAGAGGGCGGCGTTCGCGGCGGACAGGACGCGGTTGATGTCGTCGCCTGCAGCGAAGGCGTCGCCCGGGCGGTATTCACGGCGAGTCCAGGGGACGCCAGTGCGCTGGGAGTGCTCGGCGTACAGACGGCGGACTCGGACGCCTTCCCTCCCGCGTAGTTGCTGCATGGTCAGCTGTGAGACGTCTTCGCCCGGGAATCGTTTGGCGTACATCCTGCGGGCGATCTGGAGACGTTCCTTGGGGCGAGTGACCAGCCATGCCTGGCGGAGTACGAGCTGGGAGCCACGGCTTGGACCGATGCCGGCCGCATACATGCGTACGCCGTGCTGGCCGACCCAGCAGACGGCGGTGCCCGAGTCGGCAAGCAAGGCGACGGCAGCGTGGGTGATGCGGGTGCCGGGGCCGATCAGCAGGACCGCGAGGAATGCGGCGGGGACGCGGACGGTGCGTTCCTTGTTGACCAGGACGACGGCATTGTCGTCCCGGTCGATGTGGCAGCGCTCGGCGTAGAGGCTGGAGACGCGGTCGTCCAGTCGGTGCACATCCTGGGGACCGGTTTTCCACCAGGGCTCAGCCATGTACCCGGTCCGCGGGCAGCGGTGCGAGGGTCAGCAGGCCGCAGCCGTAGCTCTTGGCCGGCCCGATGCCTTCCAGGAGAGCGGCGCGTAGGGCGTTGGGGTCGGTCACTCGCAGGCGGCCTTCGAAGGTAGCGGTGGACAAGATGACTTGCCGGTCGCTGCGGTTCTTGCGGAAGCGGAGCTGGTTGCGCGCCGTAAGGAGGACGTCTGCCGGGGACGGTTCGCCGCTTTGCGTATCGCTGTGTCCGGTAACGGCGGGGATCTCGAAGCCGAGACGAGGTGTTTTGTCGAGCAGCCAGCCGAGCTGGTGGGCGGCGGTTCGGTGGGCGAGGCGGTAGCCGCGAGCGGGGCGGTTTTCGCCGGAGGGGCGGTTGGCTCGTTCGGCCTGGGAGTTGGTGAGCTTTTCCGGTTGCCGGGTGTTTTGCACGGGGTTGGCGGTGAGACGGAAGGCGAATTCCCGGCCCGTGACGATCCGGTCGAGCAGGGGACTGTAGTCGCGGACGAGGGCGTGTTCGCCGTCGCCATGGGGCCAGCCGGCCTGTTCGACGAGGTGGGACCAGTCGGGCTTGGAGTGGGTGAGGACGAGGAGGTGGGGCTGGTGGGGGTCTGTGGTCTCGAGCCGCCACAGAACGCGTTCGGTGACGGGCTGCTCGGTGATGCCGGCGAGGACGGTGGCGTGGAGGGCCTGGGGGTTGCCGAGCAGGCGGATGGCGTCGCGGCGCCGCGGGTTGATGCGGATTTTGGACAGGTGCGGCATGGGCTACCACCCGAGCAGGGCGAAGGGATCGTGCCCGGCCGGCTTGCGGCTGGTGGGCTTCGAACCGGTGGACGGGTCAGGGTCGGGCAGGCCGGTGGGGACGCTCAGCCAGGTGTGGCGGACGGTACGGGTCGCCCGGGCGGGTGTTCCGCTGTGACGGAAAGCGAAGGTGAGAGGGACGTCGGCGGCGGTGTGGTCGCCGGCGGGATCCTCGATGGTCGCGGCGAGGTCGACCGTCGCTGCCCCGTGGCGGGTTCGGACATACTCTGCGGCCTGCCACTGGACGTCTTGCAGTACCTGCTCGAGGTCAGCCGCACTGCTGCCGGTGATGGTGCCGAGCAGGAGCGGACCGGAAGGGACGCACGAGCGGCGGCCGAGCGCGAGGGGAAACGCCGGGTTGCGGACGGCATGGGCCAGGGCCTCGATCAGGGGGCGCGGGCCTTGCAGGGCGGCGACGAACACCGCGTCCTGCAAGTAGTAGCGGTACGTGATGTGGGTGGGCTTGGCCGGGGAGGTTCTCTTCTGCAGGCCCTTGGCGTTGACCTGGGCGGACAGCAACGGCGCGCCGCCGGGTTCGCTGAGCGTGTGGTAGTCGCGCAGCAGGCTGCCGGGCTGGTCGGCCCGTACGGCCAAACGCAGCCCGGCGAGGTCGGTGATCTGCTCACCGCGCCGTCGGCCTGCCGCGGCCGCCAGCAGGCCGACGACACCGGACTTCGTCGGCTCCGGCCGGGTCTCGCGGCGGTTGTTTTCCGAGGCTGCGCCCCAGGACTGCAAAGGTGCGGCAAGCCGCAGCAGCAGGACGGCCGGTTCGTGTTCGGGGTGGCTCATCGGATTTCCCCGTGCTCCAGCCAGCCGGCGACAGCCGCGTGAATCTTCTCCAGCAGCTGCGGGAACGGCAGGGAGGCGCCGAAGGCGTCGTTGAGCTTGTCGGTGGCCTGGACGTAGGTGGCCAGGGTGAGCGCCGGGACACTGCCCCAGGTGGAGGTGACGCTCTGCAGCTCCTCGGCGAGGCGCTGTGCGGATTCCTCGGCGATGCCGTGGGTGGAGGCGACCGGCTTTTCGTAGGCGGAGACCAGGTTAACGGGCTGGTCGGTGCGGACGGTGACGAGGACGAGGTGGGGCAGGGTGCGGTGGGCGAAGGTGTTCTGGTGTCCGGTGGGCATGGAGCGGACGAAGGAGTCGACGAACTTGCCGGCCGTTTCGGCGGTGGACTCGGTGTCGTCGCCGAGGTTCTCGTGGAGCTGGTGGATGCCGAGGGTGGCGTAGCGGTAGAGGGTGGCGGAGTTGAACTCCACGGTGCCGATCATGCCGGCGCCGGAGTCGGAGGTGTTCTCGTCGTCCACGGCCGTGTAGTAGTCGAACTCGGTCTGCACCTTGTGCGTCGACAGGGCGTGCGCGACCTGGACGGAGGCGTCCACGTTCAGCGCTGCCAGGTCGGCGACCATGCGTCCGAACAGGGCTACCTCGGCGGGGTGCCCCTTGGTGAGTTCCTCCTGCACCGGAAGCTGCTTGATTTCGGCGTCCAGGTCGTCGTCGGGCAGGCCGGCCAGCTCCACGGCGCGGTCGCCGAGCAGGGCGATGATCCCGTCGAGCTGGGTCTTGCCGAAGAACAGCAGGTAGGCGGACTCTTCGCCCTTCTTCTGCGACGCCTTGATGCCCAGCGGCTTGACCAGGGCGGCGGCCAGACGGCCGGCCTTCTCCGCGTCCAGCCCTTCGGCCTGCGCCAGGCGGCCGGCCAGCAGCTCGCGGATCTTCTTGGTCCGCGTCGCCCGGTCGCTCTCCGCCACACCCGACGCGTAGTGGGTGCGGGTGGCCCGCTTCCAGGCCTGCGAGGAGACACGGGCCCGCTTCGCACCGCCGAACGTCGCCTGCTTGGGCGTCCCGGAGTCGTCCCGGTTCAAGTTGGACGGCGGGACCGACTGCAGGACGTGGACGTCGACGTAGAGGGGAGGGATCGTCACAGAAAACTCCTTGGATCTTGTTCGAGAACGCCAGCGAGGCGATAGGGGAAGAGGACTTCAGGAAGCGGCAGGACGGTCGCCGGAGCCGGCGGTCCAGGCGTAGTACTGGGCGCCCCAGCTGCGGCGCACCCGCTCCTGGCCCTCGGGGAAGTGCCAGTCGCGGATGTCGCGGTACAGGCGGGTGTAGTCGAGCGGCTGCCGGATCCCGCGCAGCTGGGTCACCAGCCCGCGCAGGTGGTGGACGAGTTCGGCGGTGTCGGTCGACGTCGCGGCGGCGTTCACTCGCCGGTCGACCGCCTCCTCGCTGAACTTCTCCGACTTCCTCAGCTCACGCAGAGCCACCCCCATACCTACGCCGGCCACGTGCATGGGCTGCTGCTGATGCTGCTGGTGCACGGCGAACAAGGTCAGCGCGGCATGCTCGGCGGTGAGCCGGTAGTCCCGGTGTCCCTCCTCGGCCACGTACTCGGGCAGCACACACCGGTGGTACGGCCACAGCTCCGGCACACCGCCGGCCTCCTGGCCCAGGCCTCGGCGCAGAGCCGCAAGATCCGCCCCCGCCCCGGGGGCCGTGGCGGAGAACTCCTCCCAGTACCACCGTCCGCGGCGGTAGGGGCTGTGACTGTCGGTCATACGGAAGCCTCTTCCTTGAGGGAGGTACTGGAGGTCTGGTTCCGTTCGGCCTGCCGTTCCTGTTCGGCTTCGGCGGCACGGGGCAGAATCTTGCGCAGCGCTCCGGTAAGCGCCCGGTCGGCGGTCGCCGACCGGTAGACGTCCTTCTTCTCGCCTTTCTCCGCCTTCTTCACCCGCCCGGCGAAAGCCGTCAGCGGTGCGGCAGCAAGGAGTTCAGCGGCAATACGGCGGGCCTCCCGCCACACGACCTCCTCCCAGGCGGACATCCCCGCCTCCAGGACGTCGATGTCGTCCGGCTGCCGGCTCATCCCCGCCAACAGCCTGCGCATCCAGGGATCGAGAGTGTGCAGGAGGACTTCGCCGGGCCGGCCGCCCTTGTCCCGGGGCAGAGGGTCACCGCCGGCGGCTCTCCGCAGGTCCGCAAGCATCCGGTCCAGCGAGAACGCGGCCCGGTCGGCCTGCATGACAGCCTCCAGCAACAACTGGCACAGGTCCTGGTGGCTGGCGGCCAGCGCCGCAGCCGGCAGCGGCACCTCGTCGGCCATCACGTGCTCGACGACAGCCGACTGGTTGCCGTACTCCACTCCATACGTCGCCACCCTCAGCGGGTAGTCCGCCGGCAGACACCCCTGCGCGTACAGCTCACCGGCCTGCCGCAGCAGCAGGCTTGTGGACACACCGTCCGACTCCTCAGGCACAGCGAGCGCCAGCAGCGCGTTCAGCCCCTGCCACGCACTGCGGCCGGACCGGTGCCGACGGGGATAGCGGGGCGACTGCCCGGCCCTGGGTTTGGCGACATGGGTCCAAGCAGTGTGCGGCTCGAACGGCGGTGTCGCCGTCAGCCGGTCGCCAGCCGCCAGCACGACCCGGGTGACCCGCGGCCCGTCCGGGGTCTCAACGGCGATCAGCCGGATCCGCCGGGACTGCCACGTCCATAGATCCAGCAGATCACGGGCGGGCCGGGACTCCCACGCCGCGGCGACCGGCCCCGCCGCCCACCGGGGCACGCCCCGCGCGGCCTGCCCGTCGTAGTCAACCGGCAGATTCAGCAGGATCGTCTCGTACAGCGTTCTGCCCAGCGGCATCACGACACCGAGCTGGCCCAGAGGACCTATGGGATTACCGGTGGTCTTGCCGGACTTCATCTTGTCGTCCCCGACGGCACCGGTCTTGATGGCCGCGGTGTCCCAGCACTGAGCGTGCAGCAGCCACAAAGCGGCCTCCGCCGGACGGAGCTCCAGCGTCTCCCCCTCGGTCAGGCAGCTGAAGACCGGCACATTGTTCCCGGACGCCATCGAGGGAATGAGCAGTGCGACAGACTTCGTCTCCCCCTTCGGCGTCTCCAGACCCGCCACCTGCGCGAAGGGTGTCCGGTCGGACAGCAGGTCGAAACAGCCGCGATGCTCGTCCAGGTACACCACGAGCTTCTCGCGCTGCTGAGAGGAGAAACCGTCCTGCTCGAACCAGTTCTTCCATTCCCCCAGCGACCGGGGAGCGCCCAGGGCGTGCACCACGACCGGGAGGAGGACCTGACGCAGCACCGCGGGCATCATCGTCGGCGACGGCAGAGACAGCCCCTCGATCAGATGGGCGTTGAGCAGAGTGTCCTGCAAGGACTGCTCGGCAGGCTCTCCCGATCGCGGCAAGCCCCGCAGCCAAGGGGCGCTGACCAGGTCGAATGACATCCGGTGCCTCCAGTTCACAAAGACAGCAGGGCGAGACCGCAGCTGGTTCTCACCGCTGCCCGCACTGTGGACCCTAGCGAGAGCCAAGTGTTTATGGATAAGAAACTGAAAGATTGATGAGGAGACGCAGCAGGAAGATTCCAGCCAGTTCCGTAAGGTGGCGCCGTGCGCCGCACCACCCCATGTCCCCGCCCGCGCGGGGGTGGCCCGTGTTTGTGGATCGCGACGCGGTCGTCCCCGCCACCGCGGGGCCCAGGGCCCCGGCACACACTGCCGGGGCCCGCCCCCTGACCCTCAGCCGGTCAAGCTCGCCCTCATGACAAGCCCCAACCGGGGGTCGTAAGAGACCTCCCACTCCCCCAACCGCGCCATACCGTCCTCCCCCAGGACCAGCGCCAAGGAGTGCTCCAGCCAGGGATGACCGCGCCACCCGTCCAAGGGGCGCAACTCGCTCTCGGCCGCCTTCGTCAGCTTGGCGGGAAGCCGGGTCGTCCCGCCAAGGACCTCATCGAGCACATGCTCCGACGCTTCCCCGTGCACACCCAGCGCAGCCCCGTCCAGTGCGGTGTACCCCCCGCCACGGCGTCGCACGATCACAACCTCGACCGACCGCTTCCCGTCCCGCACCACGGCCTCGAGATCCTTCTCGTCCCCCACCCCAGCCGTCTGCCCGTAGTGAAGCCCCGACAGCGTGGGACGCGACCACTCCCCCCGAGCCGCCAGCAGGAAAGCCTCCGCCGCTGCCGCCCGGTCCCGCTCCGACGCCTCCCACTTCACCCGAGCCTTCTCCTCCGCCTCACCCCACGACGAAGGACACACCGCCCCATCCCCATATACCTCGGTCACCAGGCCGGGCACCTGTGAAGGAATCGACCACGTACCCCCCTCGGTCAGCGTCCGCTCGATGACCGCCGCCGTACGCAACAACCGGAACCGGCCATACACCGCCTCCGAACCCCCGTGCAACGCAGGAACACCCTCACCCGGCGCCACACCAGTCACCACAACCCTTGGCATAGCCAACACGGCCGGACGCGCGGTCCCCTCATGCCGGTGAAGACGACCAATGCGCTGCAGCAACAGGTCGATCGGCGCCAGGTCGGTGAGCAGGACGTCCGCGTCGATGTCGAACGACTGCTCCGCAAGCTGCGTGGCCACCACGATCATCCGTTCAGGCCGGGCCGCCCCGGCCGCCGGCCCCAGCCGCTCCAGGCACACCGCCGTCCGGTCAGCCCGATGCGCTGTACAGAGCCGCCCGTGCAGCAGATGCACCTCCCCCGGAAACCTCGCATCAAGCGCCCGGAACACCCCCTGCGCCCGCTCGACCGTGTTCAGCACCACCAGCGCCACACCACCGTCCGCGACCTCGCGAGCCGTACGCTCGGCCACAACGCCACCGTCGACAGAGACATCCGGCAACCACTCCAGCGCGACCGGATACGCATTCCGCCACGACTCCGTGCTCCGGCACACCACCTCCGCCCGCCCATCCTGGACGTAGGCGCCCGTGATCGAGGGATAACCACCCGGCTCAGGAACCTCGACATCCACCGGACCCGCCCACCCGGCCTGCCCCGAGACATACGCCTCTACCAACGCACGCCGCTGCGCCAGCGGCAACGTCGCAGACAACAGCACCACAGGTACACGCACCTGACCGAGCCAGCGCAACGCCTCGACCAGGAACTGCTGCATATACACATCCGCCGCATGAACCTCGTCGATGATCACGACCTTCCCAGCCAGGCCGGCGAACCGCAGCATCACGTGCCGGGTACGAGTCGCCGCGAACAACAACTGGTCGACCGTCCCCACCGCGAACGAACAGAGCAGACCACGCTTACGACCGAGGAACCAGTCGATGGGCCCATATCGCTCAGCCTGCCTGGACACGATCCCGTAGAGCTCGTCGTCCTCATCAATCCCGTCGAACGACGAATCCTCCGAACAACACTCCCCTTCAGCTTCAGCGCCCGGCGCTGAAGCCTTCCGCCACTCGGGATTGAACATCCGCTTCCCGTGCAGCAACGCGACCTGACTCTCCAGATCACCGCCGAACTCGCGCAGCCACCGCCGCACCTGGCTGTACATCGGATCAGAAGTCGCCTGCGTAGGCATCCCAACAAAAACACCATCGCACCCGAACCGCGCAGCCAACACCTCAGCCGCCACCAGCGCGGCCTTCGTCTTCCCCTCCCCCATCGGCCCCTCGACGATGCACAACGACGGAACCGACACCTCACGGACAAAGGACACCAGCTGATCCTGAGACGCCCGCCCCCTCTGTCCGAACCGCACCTCCACCAGATCACCATCGCCAGGATCGGGCAGCACACCCCACCCCCCACGAAGGCCCAGTACCTCCCACGCGGCACGCGCACGATCCCGCGACACCCCAAGGCCCACACGCTCAATCCGATCAAGCCCTGGAAAGTACCGGCTATCACTAGCGATCCAGTCCGCCATCACAATCAGACCGGACAGCTCCAACTGCTCCGCACGCGAAGGCACCACCCGCGGACACACATCCGCCACGCCCCCGAACCCCACACACCGGGTCACCACCTCCACCAGCGCCCGCTGCACCTCACCCCACTGCGCACCACGCCCCTGATGCTCCCGAGGCACCGCCCGGTCCCCCAGCACACCAGCAGACGGAAACGCACCATGATGACCAGCGATCAGCGGCCACACCCACCCGACATGCTCCGGCCCCCACTCCGGCCCCAGCACATCCATCAGCAGACGACCACCGGCCTTGTCGTGCCGCCACCGCTTCGACTTCAGCGCAGCCGACCGCCAGAACAGCCCGCTCGCCCGTACCCGCGCCGCACCCGCCGCATCGAGTTCCTGGAAAGCCGGCGTCGCCTTCCCGACATCATGAACAGCACATAACCACACAAACAGCATCCGGCCCCGGCCCCCGGACACCACCTCCAGCAGCCTCTTCGTACGAGGCGCCAGATACCGATCCCACATCAACTCAGCTACTGCAGCCGTATCCAGCAAATGCCCCAGGAGCAGATGCATCGCACCGCTGGCCTTCCCCGCCGACTTCCCCCACACGGCCCCCAGACGCTCCACCACCTCGGCAGACAGCGACAACTGCTGCATCACTTCCAGCGCAGGCAACACCCCACGACCGGCAGCCTCGCTACCCACCTGACCACCCCTCAACAGAGCCTCCAAACTAAGGCGCAGAGCCTGGGGCACAGAGACTGCCAGAGAGGTCTGACAACGACCCTAAGTAGCCGCAAAGAACCATCTCAGAAGGGCTCTTCCGCTCCAGGCGAGGTCGTTCGCACCCTCCTGGCAAGCTCGCCATCCCGCTGGGACAGCAGCCGTTCCGGACACTCCCCCAAGGGCGGCAGGTTCGTCGCCTCCATGCTCACGAGAAGGATCACCAAATGAAGAAGTAACTGTTTTGCCTCGCGTGCAACTGAATGAAAAACAGCATCGGATCTCATAGAATCCCAGGTCAACAAGTGTCGTCCCCGCGCCTGCGGGGGTGTTCCGACCCTGGAGGCCAACACCGTCTCGGGCGACGTGTCGTCCCCGCGCCTGCGGGGGTGTTCCGTCCTCGGGGTCCCGTCCCCGGCACGCGGCGTCGTCGTCCCCGCGCCTGCGGGGGTGTTCCGCGCAGGAGCTCGTCCGCGCGGCGCAGGAACACGTCGTCCCCGCGCCTGCGGGGGTGTTCCGACGTGCACCGGCTCGGGCACGCACCACTGTGAGTCGTCCCCGCGCCTGCGGGGGTGTTCCTGCATGATCGACATGCGGGCCGACCGCCGGACAGTCGTCCCCGCGCCCGCGGGGGTCTTCCCATCGCCCCGGCCGACGCCCGACTTCCCCGGCCGTCGTCCCCGCGCCTGCGAGGGTCTTCCCCGGTCGCTCACGGGGTACATGGATCATCACCCATCGTCCCCGCGCCCGCGGGGGTCTTCCACTCCGGGTCCCCGGCCAGCTGCCCGCATGCCAGTCGTCCTCGGCTCACGATCACCTGAATGAAATCCTGCCTCAGGCTTCATAGAACCCCAGGCCAGCAAGTGTCGTCCCCGCCCGCGCGGGGGTCTTCCTTCGAACAGCGCGACCGGATGTCCACGGAAGAGGTCGTCCCCGCCCGCGCGGGGGTCTTCCTCGAGCGAGGCGAACGACATCCGCAGCCCGAGGGTCGTCCCCGCCCGCGCGGGGGTCTTCCCTGGCCCGGCGTGGACCGGCTCATCGTCGACGTGTCGTCCCCGCCCGCGCGGGGGTCTTCCTGATATGGGCCGGTTGGGTCACCTACTTCGCGGGTCGTCCCCGCCCGCGCGGGGGTCTTCCCCGGGTGCGCCGCCGGTCGCTCGCGGAGGTGTCGTCGTCCCCGCCCGCGCGGGGGTCTTCCGTTCCGCAGGTTCTTCAGCAGGGCGCCGATCCCGTCGTCCCCGCCTGCGCGGGGGTCTTCCGGCGACCAAGGCCGCCGCCGTCTTCCGCAACATGTCGTCCCCGCCCGCGCGGGGGTCTTTCCTTCGTCCACGAGGCGGCGATGGCGTCCTCGATGTCGTCCCCGCACGCGGGGGGTCTTCCCAGCGTCGTCCCCGCCTCTGCAGACATTCTCCGGTGCGATGGCACCGCGCTGGGAGCCGGCCTCATCGTCCCTGCGCCCGCGGGGTCTTCCACTTATGGCCCCAGCCAGCTGCCCGCGTGTGGTCGTCCTTGGCTCATGAGCAACTGAATGAAGTTCGGCCTCAGGCTTCATAGAATCCCAGGTCAACAAGTGTCGTCCCCGCGCCCGCGGGGGTCTTCCGAGCGTCGATCGCAGCGCCCTTCTAGTGTCAGCGTCGTCCCCGCGCCCGCGGGGGTCTTCCGGTGGTGGTCGACCCCACGGTCAGCTTGATGGCGTCGTCCCCGCGCCCGCGGGGGTCTTCCGGTGGTGGTCGACCCCACGGTCAGCTTGATGGCGTCGTCCCCGCGCCCGCGGGGGTCTTCCCATCATGTGGGGCCAGACCTGGACCCCCCCGGCGGTCGTCCCCGCGCCCGCGGGGGTCTTCCGACCGCGCGCGTCGCCTTCCAGCGGATCCAGTCGTCGTCCCCGCGCCCGCGGGGGTCTTCCGGAGGCCCGGCGCGGGAACATGACGCCGTTCCAGTCGTCCCCGCGCCCGCGGGGGTCTTCCGGCCGGGATGCTGACCGGGTCCAGCGGGGGGAGGTCGTCCCCGCGCCCGCGGGGGTCTTCCGACGGGGAAGGACGGGTCGGGCGGCTTGTTGAAGTCGTCCCCGCGCCCGCGGGGGTCTTCCTGGAGCCGGGCGAGGGAGATGGTCCAGGGCTGTGTCGTCCCCGCGCCTGCGGGGGTGTTCCGACGCCTCCGAGCTTCACGGGTCACCTCCTCAGGTCGTCCCCGCGCCCACAAGGTCTTCCGACCGTCGAGTCCTACTTCAAGTCTGGCCTGCCGTCGTCCGCTCACGCTCGGGGGTTGCCCCTCTTCCCGACGAAGCTGGAGCAGTCGGAGTATGTCGTCCCCGCCCGCGCGGGGGTTGCCCCCCCTTCCCCGGCCCCTCTCCGCCTGCTGTAGCGTCGTCCCCGCCCGCGCGGGGGTTGCCCTCAGCCCGAAGTCGGAGTACAGCGTGAGCGTGGGTCGTCCCCGCCCGCGCGGGGGTTGCCCGTCCACCCGGCGGACCGAGCACGCGCACTCGTCGTCGTCCCCGCCCGCGCGGGGGTTGCCCGATGTCCGTCTTCCTGGTGGACCTGGCGAAGGGGTCGTCCCCGCCCGCGCGGGGGTTGCCCTGACCCGCTCGGCTCCTGCGTCTCACCGTGTCGGTCGTCCCCGCCCGCGCGGGGGTTGCCCGATGCAGCGCCTCCAGTCCGTCGTCTCCGACCAGTCGTCCCCGCTCGCGCGGGGGTCTTCCCGGGGGCTCTCGACCGGGGTAACCCGGCCCGGCGTCGTCCCCGCCCGCGCGGGGGTCGTCCGTAGGCGATGTCGCCGTTCTCGCCCCGGTCCATGTTGTCCCCGCCCACGCGGGGGTTGCCCGCCGAGCGTCATGTCGACACCCGTCAGGACCTTGTCGTCCCCGCCCACGCGGGGGTTGCCCGGTGCGAGGACCAGGAGTCCCAGCGCATCAGTGGTTGTCCCCGCCCACGCGAGGGTGTTCCGCGGATGACCCAGTCATCGGACAGGTCAGGGTCGTCGTCCCCGCGCCCGCAGGGGTCTTCCGTCGAGGTCGGATCCGTCCGCCTGAAGCGATCTGTCGTCCCCGCACGCGCGGGGGTCTTCCGGCGACCAACTCGCACCTGCCGGGCCTGGGTGAGTCGTCCCCGCACGCGCGGGGGTCTTCCCCACTACATGGACGCCGGCTTCCACGTCGACACGTCGTCCCCGCACGCGCGGGGGTGGTTCCGCCCCCCAGCCACACCCACCCCGCCGCTGTCGTCCCCGCGCCTGCGGGGGTCTTCCGAGCGTCGCGATCTCCTTGAACGGGCGGTCGGTGTCGTCCCCGCGCCTGCGGGGGTGTTCCGACGATGCCGGACGCCCAGCGCCGGGCCGAGGGGTCGTCCCCGCGCCTGCGGGGGTGTTCCGGACGTCAAGGACGGCGTGGTCCGTGGGCTGAAGTCGTCCCCGCGCCTGCGGGGGTCTTCCGGAGTACGCGACGCTCCAGCGGCTGTTCGAGGCGTCGTCCCCGCACGCGCGGGGGTCCTCCGGTCCTCGACCAGCTGTACGCCGAGGACGGCATGTCGTCCCCGCACGCGCGGGGGTTCTCCGGGTGTTTTCGACGGTGTGTTTTGGGTTCTGGCTCAACTTCTGTGGAGCCACGCTGTCCGAGCTCGCGCCCGCCTCTGAGCAGGCCGCCCACCTGCCGGTTCACCAGGGTCGCCGGCCCTGGTGAACCGAGGATCGGCTCAGCGCCACAGAAGTTGTGCCAGAACCGTGTTTTGGCCCCACTGGAACGGGGTGAGTTCTAGATCTCGTCGCAACACAAGACCCCGAAGGTGTTGCAATGACGAGGAAGCGTCGAGGAGGGCGGATTCCAGCAACCGTCACAGCGGAGCCAAAGAACACCGTCCTAGACACGCGGGGGTTGCCCGCGGCCACGTGGGCGTTCACGGCGCTGGCCGCGGTCGTCCCCACGCCTACGGGGGTTCTCCGATGCTGGTCATGAGGTGAGGTGAGCCGTGGATGTCGTCCCCGCGCCTGCGGGGGTCTTCCGACGAACGGCTACCTCGCGGACCTCTGGGTGGAGTCGTCCCCGCGCCTGCGGGGGTCTTCCGGTGCCGCCGCAGCGGGTAGCGGTCTACACGGAGTCGCCTCCGCCCGCCCGCAGGGGATCCGGCCACGCGGCCGGCGGTGGTGCGAGTGACCAGGTCGTCCCCGCACGCGCGGGGGTTTTCCGTGCTTGCCAGGCCGCCACTGGTGGCGGTGAGCGTCGTCCCCGCACACACCGGGTTATCCGCACGCTTGTAGTGCGAGCCCCGGTAGTACTACGTCATCTCCGTGCCCACCGGGTTCTCCCCCGTCCTGGAACATCTCCCGCGACGCGAGTGGATCGTCTCTACGCCTGCGAGGGTTCTCTCGTGACGGTGTCCGCGACGTCGTTGCCCGGTGGGCGTTCCCACCCGTGCAGGATCCCCCACCGGGGACCGAGATTTACCTGTCGGCGCGCCGGTTATCTGCGGACCTACCGCGCGTGCAACTGAATGAAAAACAGCCTCAACTCTCATAGAATCCCAGGTCAACAAGTGTCGTCCCCGCGCCTGCGGGGGTGTTCCGCACCCCGACTTCTTCCTGCTCCCGGCAGGAGGGTCGTCCCCGCGCCTGCGGGGGTGTTCCGGCGCAGGCCGCCTTCCTTCCCGGGGTCTGGATGTCGTCCCCGCGCCTGCGGGGGTGTTCCGGCGCCTGTCCCTGCCGGGCTGCTGGCCGGGCGGTCGTCCCCGCGCCTGCGGGGGTGTTCCGCTGGAGGACGCGCTCGGCGCCCCCCGCGAGGCGTCGTCCCCGCGCCTGCGGGGGTGTTCCGGACAGGGAGACGACGCCGGCGTCGGCTTGGCGGTCGGCTTGGGCGTCGTCCCCGCGCCTGCGGGGGTCTTCCGGCATGCACGGCGCCGTAGATGAGCTCGTCCTGGTTGTCCCCGTACGCGTGGGGGTTCTCCGGGAGGTGCCTCATGAGCCGCCCGTGCTGGCACGTCGTCCCCGCCCGCGCGGGGTTCTCCGTTCATCGAGCTGAAGTGGGGCGGCTACCGCCTCTCGTCCCTGCCCAGGCGGGGGTTCTCCGTTCGTGCCGCAGCGCAACATGGCCACGCCGTACTCGCCCCCCCGCGGGGGTTCTCCGCGCACCACCCGCCACAAGACCAAGAAGGTACTGTCGTCCCCGCATACACGGGGGTTCTCCACCCGCTTTTCCCGGTTCTCGAACGTTTGCTCAGTCGTCCCCGCCCGTGCGGGGTCTTCCGCACATGGCGGCCTGGAGGCTCGCCCTCGTGTCGTCGTCCCCGCCCGTACGGGGGTTGCCCGCAGGCCATCCTCAAGCACGAGGACAGCCGCCTGTCGTCCCCGCATGCGCGGGGGTCTCCCGATGGGCCGCCGCTACCGGGCGATCGGCTGGCTGTCGTCCCCGCGCTCGCAGGGGTCTTCCGTGGGTCGGTCTGGAGGTCCCGGTCCTCTGTACGTTGTCCCCGCACGCGCGGGAGTCCTCCGGGGCCGCAGACCTCCGGATCGGTGGCCGTATCGTCGTCCTCGCATGCGCAGGGGTTCTCCGACGTTCATCTCCTGCACGCCGAGGGCCTCGGTGTCGCCCCCGCACGCGCGTGGTCTTCCGGGGTGGCGCTCCGTTCTGGAGCCGACGCCGGAGTCGTCCCCGCCCGCGCGGGGGTTGCCCGTACTGGGATGAGACCGTCGCGGCCACCACGGCCTCGTCCCCGCCCGCGCGGGGGTCTTCCGTTCCGCAGGTTCTTCAGCAGGGCGCCGATCCCGTCGTCCCCGCCTGCGCGGGGGTCTTCCGTACGTCGCCACGTCGGCGTAGCCCTTCCCAGCGTCGTCTCCGCCTCTGCAGGCATTCTCCGGTGCGCTGGCACCGCGTTGGGAGCCGGCCTCATCGTCCCAGCGCCCGCGGGGTCTTCCGCTTATGGCCCCAGCCAGCTGCCCGCGTGCTAGTCCTCCTCGGCTCATGAGCAACTGAATGAAATCCGGCCTCAGGCTTCATAGAATCCCAGGTCAACAAGTGTCGTCCCCGCCCCTGCGGGGGTTCTCCGGTCACCGGCAGCCTGGAGATGGACTACGTCGCGTCGTCCCCGCCCCTGCGGGGGTTCTCCCCCTGACGGTGACGACGGCCACCCACGAGGACAGTCGTCCCCGCCCCTGCGGGGGTTCTCCGAGGACCATGCCGCCGCGCCGGACATGCTCGGTGTCGTCCCCGCACCTGCGGGGGTTCTCCGCTGTCGGCGTGGTGAGTTCGGTGGTGAGCCGGTGGTCGTCCCCGCGCCTGCGGGGGTCTTCCGACGGCGCAGTGGATCATGAACCCCCATAACTGGTCGTCCCCGCGCCTGCAGGGACTTCCGCTCATGGCCTCGGCCAGCTGCCCGTATGCCGGTCATCCTCGGCTCATGAGCAACTGAATGAAATCCGGCTCCAGGCTTCATAGAATCCCAGGTCAGCAAGTGTCGTCCCCGCACGCGCGGGGGTCTTCCCCCCCTCCACCACCTCAGCGCCCTCGCCCCGTTGTCGTCCCCGCACGCGCGGGGGTCTTCCGCGGTCCATGGGCCCCTGCTGGGTACACAAAGAGTCGTCCCCGCACGCGCGGGGGTCCTCCGAACCCGTTCGCCTTGACCCGCCGCGCAGCGCGGTCGTCCCACGTCCGCAGGGGGCCTTTGGAGGGCAGTTTGTTGTTATCGATCCTGCTTCTCGCAGCACAGCCTCAGAGGAGCCAACCACCCTTTAACGTTCAGGTATGCATACTCACGTGAGTACCTCGTACGTGGCTACTCGCCATTCGTCGGAGTGAAGTGCCTGTACCTGCCGGCCTTGACCACGGGAAGCTCGATGAGCACAGCCGCTGACTACAGCAACATCGATCCGGAACGGGCTTTGAAATACGCCGTTCAGCACATTCGGGGCGATAGAGCCCAGATTATCGAGGGGATCATCGAACCGGTGTCGCCTACCTGGGACCATGAAGCGGCGGCAGAGGCCATCCGTGATCAGATCCGTCCCCGCGCCCGGCAGCTGGGGTGCGTAACCGGGTCCGGCAACCTCGACCTACCCGGCTCCTCCAACTGGTACGTCCCCGACATCGCGGTCGTTCCCACAGCCCAGGCGAAGGGTGCCACCGCCCTCCTGCCTGAGGACACCCTGCTCATCGTTGAGGTGACATCAGAGTCCAATCGAGACACTGATCGCATCGTCAAACGCAAGCGATACGCCGAGTACAACGCACCGCTCTACCTCGTCGTCGACCGTCAGGAGCAGAGCATCACTCTGTTCTCTGAGCCCGGCCAGCTCGGCTACACCCGCGTCGACGGCCCCCACCCCTTCGGAACCACCATCAGGCTCCCCGAACCTTTCAGCCTCGACCTCGACACCAGCGAACTCAGCTGACTTGAGTGCCCTGCTACAAACAACTAGCGCAGCCCCATCGTCTCCGCAGGCACGTACCGGTTGTCCTCCCCGCACGCGCGGGGCCCCGCTCATAGCCCCCGGCTACCCGCATGCCAGTCATTCTCGGCTCACGATCACCTGAATGAAATCCGGCCTCAGGCTTCATAGAATCCCAGGTCAGCAAGTGTCGTCCCCGCACGCGCGGGGGTCTTCCGTTGCTCAGGATCGAGACCCCGGCGACGGCGAGGTCGTCCCCGCACGCGCGGGGGTCTTCCGTCCCAGGCATCGAGCGGCTTGGTGAACATGGGGTCGTCCCCGCACGCGCGGGGGTCTTCCCTTCATCGCATGGCCCCGTTGGACCCGCAGCCGGTCGTCCCCGCACGCGCGGGGGTCTTCCCTCCATGTCGTCGCCCGACTCGCCGTCGGCAATGTCGTCCCCGCACGCGCGGGGGTCTTCCGGAGACCGTGACGATCTGCGACGTCGGCGCGTTGTCGTCCCCGCACGAGCGGGGGTCTTCCGATCTCGAACCACCCGCCGTAGTACGACCCTTGGTCGTCCCCGCCTGCGCGGGGGTTCTCCCTCCGCCGGGGTCAACGCGCGGCCCAGGACTTCGTCGTCCCCGCCTGCGCGGGGGTTCTCCGAAGGCCGGAACGCAGTATGTGTCCAAGGAGCGGTCGTCCCCGCCCGCGCGGGGGTGGTTCGACGGTGCGGGCGGTCATGCAGCCGGGGCAGGCGTCGTCCCCGCCCGCGCGGGGGTCTTCCCAGGACCGCCGAGGAGACCCGATGGACCCCCTGGTCGTCCCCGCCCGCGCGGGGGTTGCCCCTTCATGTCAGAAGGCCAGCTGGGCCCCGGGGTGTCGTCCCCGCCCGCGCGGGGGTTGCCCGAGGTAGCCGTTCGTAGCGTCTTCGGCGTCTGCGTCGTCCCCGCCCGCGCGGGGGTCTTCTGACGCCGAGCAGGACACCGGCCCCGGTGTCCATGTCGTCCCCGCGCCTGTGGGGGTGTTCCGTACTGGACGGAGGGACGCCACGTCCTGATCGCGTCGTCCCCGCGCCTGCGGGGGTTGCCCGATGCAGCGCCTCCAGTCCGTCGTCTCCGACCAGTCGTCCCCGCTCGCGCGGGGGTCTTCCCGGGGGCTCTCGACCGGGGTAACCCGGCCCGGCGTCGTCCCCGCCCGCGCGGGGGTTGCCCGTACTGGGATGAGATCGTCGCGGCCACCACGGCGTCGTCCCCGCCCGCGTGGGGGTTGCCCGGGGTCGCCTTCGACGAGGCGGAGGGTGACGCGGTCGTCCCCGCCCGCGTGGGGGTTGCCCGGGCTACGAGAGGTCCATGACCGCCCGCCGGACGTCGTCCCCGCCCGCGCGGGGGTTGCCCGCGGTCGGGGTTGTTCCAGTGCCCGCCCTCCGCGTCGTCCCCGCCCGCGCGGGGGTTGCCCCGCGAAGTGGGGGGAGAAGAAGCCCACGTACGTGTCGTCCCCGCCCGCGTGGGGGTTGCCCGGCGGTCGCCGGCATCGCCCGCTCCCTCGTCCTGTCGTCCCCCGCCCGCGCGGGGGTTGCCCGAGCATGGTCAGGGAAGGGGCGGCCCAGACCGAGTCGTCCCCGCCCGCGCGGGGGTCTTCCGAAGCCCCACATCGACTTCCCCAGCCCGGACCAGTCGTCCCCGCCTGCGCGGGGGTCTTCCGTCGGCCCATGACGAGGGGGCGTTGACCGAGGCGTCGTCCCCGCCCGCGCGGGGGTCTTCCGCGGTCCGTATCCAGGACCACCCGGTGTACCGCGTCGTCCCCGCCCGCGCGGGGGTTGCCCGAACTTCAAGTCCAGCCCCGAACGCCCCTGGGCGTCGTCCCCGCCCGCGCGGGGGTTGCCCCTCCGAGGTGGGGCCGCCGTACAGCCGCCCGTCGTAGTCCCCGCCCGCGCGGGGGTTGCCCCCAGTCCACCAGGCCGTTCCACAGACCCTTCACGTCGTCCCCGCCCGCGCGGGGGTTCTCCGATCGCGCGCGAGGATGCCGGACCGGGCGACCTGTCGTCCCCGCTCCCGCGGGGGTCTTCCCTGCACGTACCTGGGGTCGAGGTTGCTGAGCGCGTCGTCCCCGCACGCGCGGGGGTCTTCCCTTCCATAGGTGGTGAGTACGTCGAGCCAGTCGGTCGTCCCCGCACGCGCGGGGGTCTTCCATGGGACGTGCTGAGCACCCGCATTCCCCTTCAGTCGTCCCCGCACGCGCGGGGGGCTTCCGTGCGTCGCCACGTCGGCGTAGCCCTTCCCAGCGTCGTCCCCGCCTCTGCAGGCATTCTCCGGTGCGCTGGTACCGCGCTGGGAGCTGGCCTCATCGTCCCTGCGCCCGCGGGGTCTTCCGCTTACGGCCCCAGCCGGCTGCCCGCGTGTGGTCGTCCTCGGCTCATGAGCAACTGAATGAAATTCGGCCTCAGGCTTCATAGAATCCCAGGTCAACAAGTGTCGTCCCCGCGCCTGCGGGGGTGTTCCGTGTGGGATTACAAGGCCGGGGAGCACGTGACCGTCGTCCCCGCGCCTGCGGGGGTGTTCCTGTCGGTCGGCCCCGGCGCGCCGGTGTACGCCTGTCGTCCCCGCGCCTGCGGGGGTGTTCCGTTCCCGACCGCGTGGTAGAAGTCGCCCTCCTTGTCGTCCCCGCGCCTGCGGGGGTGTTCCCTGGGGCGCCAGCGGCACCGTCCCCCGCAGCTGGTCGTCCCCGCGCCTGCGGGGGTGTTCCGGCGGAGCGGATCACCGGCTTCGTGACCTACTCGTCGTCCCCGCGCCTGCGGGGGTGTTCCGATCGGGCGGAGCTGCCAATCCCCAGGGGCCTGGTCGTCCCCGCGCCTGCGGGGGTGTTCCGATGACCGAGGCCGCCGCGCTCAAGGCCGTCGCGTCGTCCCCGCGCCTGCGGGGGTCTTCCCCGCAACAACCTGGTCGTGATCTGCGGGCCGCGGTCGTCCCCGCCCGCCCGGGGGTTGCCCTCACGTCTCCCCCGGCCAGGCGCTCTCCTCATTGTCGTCCTCGCATGCGCAGGGGTTTTCCGTGCTTGCCGGGCCGCCACTGGTGGCGGTGCGCGTCGTCCCCGCCCGTGCGGGGGTTCTCCGACGATCAAGTCGAAGTCCGCCGCGCCGCAGCAGTCGTCCCCGCCTGCGCGGGGGTCTTTCGACCATGCCGGGCCAGATGTTCACTGCGCGGTCGTCGTCCCCGTACGCGCGGGGTTCTCCAATCAGTCCGCTGGGAATCAGACGGCGGCGCTCCTCGTCCCCCTGCGCGGGGGTCCTCCGAGCCGAATGCTGCACCGGCTGGCCACCAAGTCGTCCCCCGCGTCTGCGGAGTGTTTCCCCTGGCGGCTCTACGGTCGCGGGCGGGTAGTCCCAGCGCCAGGGGTTTCTGACGAGCCAGCGTCAGGCATCGACCCTCGCGAGCTACTGAATGTAAAACGGTCTCAGGGCTCCTAGAATTGCAGGTCAGCAAGGGGTCGTCCCCGCACGCGCGGGGGTCTTCCGGCGATCCAGCCAACGGGGATCCGGGCTGCGTTGTCGTCCCCGCACGCGCGGGGGTCTTCCGCTCGCCGTCGAGCAGCTGGTGGCCGACCTGGTGTCGTCCCCGCACGCGCGGGGGTCTTCCTCGCGATCATGGACGACAGGTTCACCTCGCCCTGTCGTCCATGATCGCGCGGGGGTCTTCCGCTCGCCAAGATCTGCGGGAAGAAGGAGTTCTAGTCGTCCCCGCACGCGCGGGGGTCTTCCGGGGAAGGTGTTGTCCACCCAGAGCACGCCCGCGTCGTCCCCGCACCCGCGGGGGTCTTCCCAGGCCCGTGTCCGCCGCCCGGCCAGCCTCCGCGTCGGCCCCGCGTCCCCGGGGGCTTCCGCGCTTGATGCCGAGGCTGTCGTCGTCCTGACCGCCGTCCCCGCCCGCGCGAGGTTCTCTGGCTGGGGCCGCGATACGGTCCGCTTGCCTACGCCCTACCCTTGCCGCAACCGGCGGCAGGACCCGCACGACTCTGCACACGCGTGCCCGACACCTTTCCGGGCAGCCGCGACGATCAGGGTTCAGGACAGGTCCGCAGGATCACGGAGACGCGGAGCTTCGTTAGCCTGGTCCTGGGCGGTGCTGTGGGTGGCGTACAGTTGGGCCTTCCGACGCGGGGTGGAGCAGCTCGGTAGCTCGCTGGGCTCATAACCCAGAGGTCGCAGGTTCAAATCCTGTCCCCGCTACTGAAGTGAGATGAGGCCCGGATCCTGTGGATCCGGGCCTCACGCGTGCGCCCGCATTGCACGAGGCTGCCGCCCCATCTCCGGGGCGATGACCGGCTCCACGCGAGATGGCTGCACGGCCTGGCGATGTGCCTCGAGCGTGCGGCGGTAGCCGGCTGACGGGACGGGGCGCGGCACGGGCGGCGTGGGTGCGGTCGGAGACGAAGTCGGATCGACGGCCGCGATGGCGGGGCCGGTCTTTCCGGGTACGGGTGGCAGAACGTGCAGGGAGCGTACGCCCGCATTGGTTACCTGCTCGTTGGCCGCCGAGATCAGCTTCGGTGCTATCCAGCGCACCTTCGTGCCGTACGCCGGGGCATCGGGGGCGACGTCCAGGCGGCCGGTGTCCGCGTCGAACTTCACCGCCTTCACGTGCCCGGCGAGTTCGGGTGCGGCCGCGGCGAGGATGGTCTCCCACTGGGCCAGGACGCTGCCGCCGGCGGCCGGGGCGACCAGGCCGCGCTCGGTCATCATCATGCTGATCGCCGTGCCCAGCCCGAGCGGCTCGCGCCCGTCCCGCCGCAGAGTCATGCCGGTACGCCGCTTCGGCTTCGTGGGGCGGGCGCCGTTCTTCTTTGCCGCCTCCCCGGCAGCGAGCAGGGCCTGGCGGGCGAGGTCGACGCCGGACAGCTCCGGTACGGCGTTCACGCGATCACCTTCAGGGCCTCGCCGTCCAGTGGGCGGGCGGCGAGATCGGGCAGGCGCTGCGCCCATGGCGCGGGCCGGCCCGGTTCGGGGCGGGCCTGGGTGTGCAACTGCTCCAGCCGCACGGCGAGCAGGTGCTGGGCGGTGCGGGTCTGTGCCTTCGCGGCGGCCTCGGTCGCGGCGCGCTGGGCGTCGTCGCTGTCGGGCAGGGCCTGGTGCCAGGGCTTGTCGAGCTCAGTGGCGTACGCCTTGCGGGCCTCGGCCCGGGCGTCCTCGCTGCGGCCGAGCATCACCAGGGCCTCGTGCCGGTACTCCGCGGCCGCGCTTTCGGCGGTCAGCATGGCGTTGTGCGCGGCGGCTTCCTCGACGGCGTCCGGGCCGGCTGCCTCCAGGGCGGCCGGGTCGGCAATCTTTTTGAACTCCGCCCACTCAGCGGCGATGGCGGCCTCGATGGCCGTACGGACCTCAGCAGCAACGGCCGCGACGGCGACCGGGTCGGTCAGGTCGGCCGACCACGTGGCCGCGAGGAGACCGGCCTCGACGATCAGGGCCTCGACTTGCCGCCGGTGGTCGCACGCCTCGCACAGCCCGGCCGACCGCTCCCGGCCGCAGTCCTCGCACGCCACGGTCTGCCGGACCGCCGTCTCGGCAGCCGCCCGCTCCCGCTCGACCGGGGCCTGCGCCTCGGCCTCGGCACGGGCCGCCACACGCCGGGCCTCCCGCTCCCGAGCCTCGGCCTGACGGGCCACAAGGTCGGCGGCCTCGGTCTCGGCGTGACGGCGCATCCGGGCCTCGATCTCCCGGTACCGGGCGTCCTGATCCAAGCCGGGCAGCTCCTGGTCGACCTCGGCCGCGATCCGCACCCGCCACGCCCGCCGAAGGTGGACCACGTTGGCGCAGTTGTCGCAGTCGGCGCCGGTGTCGAGCCGAGCACCGTCGTCGCACCGCACGTCCGAGCACGACGGCCGGCGCACCAGCCCGCGGCGGGTGATCCAGCCGTACGGGCGGGCGATCAGGGCCTCGCCGCCGGTCTCCTCGAGCCGGGACGTCAGCCGGCCTGCCAGCACCGACGGGGCCTGCCGCGACCACTCCAGCACCTGGCACAGCTGGGCGAGCTCCGTTGTCGCGGCCTTCACGATGTGGTCCTGCTGCCAGCGGTTCAGCTTCGTCCACAGCCAGGACACCGGCGCCAGAGCCACCCGCAGATCAAGATCGGCCGGAAGCTCCGACCGCCCCTGCTGCTGCGTCTTTCGCCCACCCACGACCGTCAGCCGGTCACCTGCACCAGCGGCGACGCCGCCTGCCTGCTCCTGCTCGTCGGCCGGTGACTTGGTGGGCTTTTCACCGCGGAGCGGGCCGACCTCGACCACCGGGCTCCCGGATCCGGCAACGGCGCTCTCCCTGTCGACGGCCTGGTCCTCGCGCACGCACGCGCGTCCCGGCCGACGGCCGTCAGCTCCACGGCCTTCGCCGGAAAAGCGACCAGAGAGCGAGAGGTCAACGACGGGAGTAACCAGGTGAGGGTGGTCAGTGTGAAGGGCTGCCGCAACGTCGGGGTCTGCAACATCCGGCTCATCCGTCACAGGCCAGCCGCTGACCTGCGGTTCCGCCTCCGTCTCCAGGACCCCACTAGGCCCTGCCGTAACGTCGGGGTCTGAAAAATCGGGCTCCAGGTCCTCCGCGCGGTCCTCCTGGACGTCATCGGCGACCGTGCGGCCGTGCGCGGCGGCGACCGCCGGCACCATCAGCCGCGTCCGGTGCGCCATCCTCGACGCCGTCCGCAGCCGCACCCGCAGCACCAGCTCCCGGTCCTCCAGGCGCTCCAGCACCCGCTCCCCCGCCGACGCAGAGCAGTCCAGCAGCCGGGCCACCGTCGCCGCGGCCCGGCCACGCCGGGTGTCCACCGTCCCGCCGCACTGCCGCACCCGCCCGGACTCCCGCGCCTCCAGCACCAGCAGCAGCAGCGCCAGACGATCCGTCGCCGCGCCCCGACCGGTACGCGTACCGATCAGCCCGGCCGGAGTCACCGAACCGTCCCGGTGCTTCCAGCCCGGCGCCATCACGGCCTCGAACAGCCGCTGGAGCGTGGCCAGCTCCTTCTTCGCCAGATTCAGCGGGTGCCCGACGACGTCCTGCGCCGCCCACAGAGGCAGCACCTTGCACTCCAGGCCGATGTCCTCGCGGTACTCGCCCTTCTCGGTCTCCACCGACACCACACCTGAGCGGCGCAGCCCCGACACCACCGTGGACGCCGTGTACGACGCCGACATCCCCAGCCACCGGCCGAGCTCCGAGGTATGGATCTTCACCACACCGTTCTCCGACGGCGTTCGCGACGCCAGCACCAGCACCGCCAGACGCACCGCGTCCGACGCGCCCTCCAGACCCGCCGCATCCAGGAGAAAGCGCACCGTACCACCCAGACGCGCACGAGCGTCGCGACCGAGCGACAGCGGATGACCCGCAGCCCGCTCCAGGACCGGCCCGGCCTGCGCCGGCACAGACCGACGCCGACGCCGCGAGGCCCCGCCAGCGGACACCGTGCGGGAGCGCGGCAGCACGGCGGCGGACGCCGCCACGGCGCTCATCGAACACCCGCAACGGTCGAGAGGCGGAACGTAGCCGTGGGTACAGCGGCACAAGTGATCATCTCGGCAGCCTGGAACGGACGACCTGTGGACAGAGTCCACTCCGAGCGGATTGCTCCCCGCGCTCCCGCACGGCGGACAACAGCTTCAGATCGCGTCCCGCCACACGGGATGACCCCCTCGGGGGCGCCACTGACGAAGTCGTTGCGGACGCGGATGGACACCGACCGGGCAGACCCGGTCGGATTGTGGGTTCCTACAGGAAGACTCGCTTCTTGCCCAAAAGGCGCGAAGAGGCGGATCGCGCACGTCTGTTCCGTCACGCGAAACGCGCGAACCGCGTGAATCGCACCGAAACGGACGGCGCTCGACTTTTCAGGGGACACTAGATCGGGCACTATGGCGAGGACACCAGCTTCCATATGCGAGTCGGACCACCCCGTTCACACGGGACGGTCGGCGAGTGGATGAAGGTGCAGCCCCTTTCTTCGCGAAGCGGGGCAAACACCGAACGGCAGGGGGAGATTTCTCCTCTCGTCTCGGTGGGACTGCAGAGCCCCTGTGGTGGGGCCCTGCAGGACACGCACAGCGGGTGCTGCGCGGCTGTGGTGGCCGTGGTTAGTGGCCGGTGGTGCGATTGGTGAATCTGGCTCGATGAGCCGAAGCTCAGGACCGGGTGCAACCGGGACTGAGCGTTGA
Organism: Streptomyces sp. NPDC056503; assembly: GCF_042794995.1. Lineage (NCBI taxonomy): Bacteria > Bacillati > Actinomycetota > Actinomycetes > Kitasatosporales > Streptomycetaceae > Streptomyces > Streptomyces sp. NPDC056503. The sequence continues at coordinate 3,764 of NZ_JBHTST010000111.1, read as the reverse complement.
CCTGGACAGTGAGTCTGGTCAGGACGAGGCCAGCGCGGCTGAGCGGGTGGTTAGTCCGCCGAAGCAGCGCGGCCATGGCGGTTACGTCACGCCGACCCCCTCAACAACAGAGGCGGAGTCGGCGTACCCGAAACCGGGACCGAGGTCAGTCCTCACGCGGGCCTCCCTGGGCAACGGTCGGGTGCTCCTTAGATGCCACCAGAACTTCTGGCGCCGATGATCGGCGAAGCGCTGCTGGAGGGCCATGGTGATACTGACGTACAGAAGGCACTCTTCCGCGTCGTACAGCCGGTACACCGCTGTACGCGCCTCGCGGATTCGCCTACGTGGATCGGCCTGCACGACTCCCTCCCTACCGTTTCCTGCGGGCGGTCTTGCCGCCGCCTCATCCCCTTCGCAGCGGTTATGGGGTTCGGAATCAGCTGGTCTTGCCTGTGTCTACTGCTCGGCGCCTGAGGCAGCGCGTTGGGCCTGGAGCACGTGTGCGTACGCGGTGCCTAGGTGGCCATACACCGTCGCGGAGTCTGCGGAAATCGCGGCGGCGGCCGCCGACTCCGCGGCCCTGTGCAGCTGCTGGGCGACAGCGGAGGGCATGGTCGGCGTGTTCGCGAACTCGCCCAGGCTCCGAGCGATCTCGGCGAGGGGAGCGTCCTCGAGCACGCCGGTCGGCCCGTCCGGGCCCGAGAGCGCGGGGATCCACCCGTTGGTCACGGTGAGGGAGCTGCGGATCTCGTCCACGAGTTCGGGGGCGGTGAGCCGCTTCTCAGCGTTCATGGGGGATCGGTCTCCAGGGACTCGCAGGAACTGGCGGGGTGGGCGCCCCGGCGTGGCTGGGGCGCCCTGGACGCTTCGTCAGGCGAGCGGAGCGGCGTAGCGCAGCTTCCAGCCCTTGCCCAGGACGTGCTGGGTCACCTCGACAACGCGTCCCTCGGCCGTGCCGAGGTGGTTGATGGTCAGAACGTCGGCGCCCTCGGGCAGGCCGAGACGCTCGGATTCCTCCGAAGTGGCGGGCCGGAGCTCGATGTCCTCGACGGCCGTGTTGCCCTGGTCGAAGCCGGCTTCCTTCATGCGGCTGATGATGCCGCCGACGCCGGTGTCCACCTGCTCGATGCCTGCGGCCTCGGCGACATCGACGGGGATGTACGTGGTGACGAGCTGGATGACGCGCTCACCGTCGAACATCTCTCGGGCCCGCACGACGACATCGCCGTCGACGCCTAGGAGCTGAGCGACATCCGCCGGCGCAGTGGTGCGGCTGACGGTGACCTCGGTGCGCGGGGTGCGGCCGGACCGGCGCAGTTCGGCGTCGAACGCACCGTGCGCACCGTTCTCTTCACGCTGGCCGGTGGTGTACCGAGTGCGCGCGTCCCGCAGGATCACGCCGCTGTCGTCGATTCGGTTGCTAGCCATGTGCTGGATGCTCCTTGCTGGTGTCTTGTCGGACGATTCGGTGTCTCTGTACTGGTCAGCCGGTTTCCGGCGTGTCTATGGCCCACTCGTAGGACAGGCGCCACTTGGCGCGAGGCAGTACGTGCAGGCAGATCTCCACGACCCGCCCTTCGGCCGTCAGCCCCATGTGAGTGATCTCCATGACGGCCTGCTCGGCGGCGATGCCGAGAGCTGCCGCCTCTTCCCGGGTGGGGGACCGTACTTCGATCTCCTCCCGGAGGCGGACCTGCGCGAATCCGGCCTCGGCCATGCGGGACTTGCTGCCGCCCGTACCGGTCTTGACGGCGGCGAGCGACGGACAGGCGTCGGTGACATCCGCAGGGAACCAGGACGTCGCCACCTGGACGACCTCCAGCGCTTCAGCGTTGCTGGGAAGAAACACGGACATGATTCGCTCGCGCTTCAAGGTCTTCGCCCGGTGATGCATCTCGAAGATGCCGGCGACCTTCTTAGGCGGTACGTCCTTGGCGATGGTGACGGCGTTCTTGAAGTCGAACCCCTTCGCGCGCATCTCAGCCTCGAACGCGCCGACAGCGCCGCCGGCCTCGCGGAAGCCGGGTTGGTATCGACTGGTTCGATCCGACACGATCTTGTCGATCACAAGCGAGACGTAGGTTCCCTTGCCCCGGCGAGAGAAGACCAGACCTTCGTCTTCGAGCAGACCGTAGATCTCGCGCGCAGTTTGATAGGCAATGTCGTGTTCCTGCTGGAGCTGAGGCACGCCAGGCAGGCGCGACCCAGGTGCGAGTGCGCCCCGCTCGATCTTCTCCCGGATCCCGGATGCGATCCGTTCGACCTTCCCGGGTTCCTTCTGCTTGGTGGCCACTGCTCCCCCTCTCGTGCGCATCGGGAGGGTAGCGGATCTCGCTACCCAGTGCGCACAGCATCGCATGTCTAGTTGTTTCTCGAAAGTCAGGACCCGCAGGCAACTCGATCTTCTTTAATCACGCCTAGAAAATACCAGGTCAGAGGGCGTGTAGGAAACAAGTTAGCTAGACAGGTTGACCGGGGAGCAATAGCGGGGTTCTAATCGAAGTGCCCAGCAAGCGGTGAGTAGCCGGATGCAGGGCGTAGCCAGCGGTGTGCCCATGAGCTTCGGAGCCCTGCTGGACGTACCACTGCACCACCGCAGTTTCTGCAGCTCGTCTCTTCGGAGTCGGGCAGGTGGCCGGAGGCGGTAGCCAAGACCAAACCCCCCGGCTGGCAGGACTGCTTGTACGACCTCAGCGCTGATGCGCTGTCTATCCGCCGGGACGCGGGCCGTTGGCTCGTGGGCCTGGTGGGTGGAGAGAGCATCCGCCCCCGCGAACCCCCCTCCCCTTCTCATGCCGAGGAGTCGCCATGCCCGAGCTCGCCATGCCCAAGGCCGCCAAGCGCCGAGGCCGCACCCGTACCTCCCGCGTCAGCCCCCTCGACGCGATCGTCCTCTCGACCCTGTCGCCCGGTCACATCGACATGCGGACCGTGGAGACCACGCAGGCCCGCCGCATCTCGCTGGTCTGCCCGGACTGCGGCACCTGGGTGGCCGTGACCCCCAATCGCGGCACCTACCTGCTCAAGCTCGTCCCGCACCACACCGGCCGGGTCGGCGTCGACGCCGCGATCCGCTGCAGCTCCAGCAACCGCCTCGTCGACGTTGACGTCAGCGCGGACACCTGGAGCCGCCAGTACGAGGAGTGGGCGCGCGAGGAGCGCCTCGCGGTCTACCTGACCCGTCACCGCCGCGCCACCGTCCAGACCCTCAAGGTCGCCCGGCCGCAGGAGCGCCCTGCCGACCGGCGAGCGCAGTGGGAGCGTGCGGTTCCCGCCGCCCGCCGGGCCGACGCCGCTCGCACGGTTCCCGCCGATGCGATCCCCACCACTCGTGGTCGGGCCGTCGACGGCCCCGCCGGCGCCCTGCCGGTCATGACCCGGCAGACCGCCGGGGACCGCCGCTCCGTCCGTGCCCTGGCCGCCGGCACCCTTTGTGTCCTGGCCGACGCCGCCCCGGTCCGCTCCGCGAGCGACGTTCTCGACGAGCACCTCGCCCGTGCCGCCTACACGCACCTGGCCACCATCTGGCGCCGCCCCCTGACCCCGGCCGACCAGTCCGATTACACGAAGCTGGTGGCCATGGTCCGGGCCGAGCTGCCCGCCCCGGCCCCGGGCGAGACCGCCGCTGCGTACACCGCCCGCTGCCGCAGGCCCGCCCTCGCGGCCTGACCCGCACCGTCACTCCCGGCCCCGGCCTCGGCCGGTCTCTGATACCCAGATGCCGCTGCCGGCGACTCTGAGCGGGGCGAGCGCGCGGGACGCCCGCACGGTCCTTCCGGCGG
>NZ_JBHTST010000110.1:0-30014 GCF_042794995.1 Streptomyces sp. NPDC056503 | reverse complement strand
GGCCCCCGGGACCTGGCCCCGGGGGCCTTCGCGCGGAGTGGGGCGACCGCTCAGCGGCCGCGCGCCTGGAGCGAGGCCAGGTACGCGTTGTACTCCGTCAGCTCCTTGTCGCCGTCCCGGTCCGCCTGCCGGTCCTTGCGGGCCGCCTGCCGCTGTTCGGAGTGGTACCACTGGTAGACCAGCGCGATCAGGACCAGCACCGAGGGGATCTCGCTGAACGCCCAGGCGATGCCGCCCGCCGCGTTCTGGTCGGCGAGCGCGTCGATGCCGAGGGAGGCCGGCGGGTTCTTGTACGCCTCCACCATCGGCTGGGTCGCCATCATCATCGCGATGCCGAAGAAGGCGTGGAACGGCATGCCCGCGAAGAGCTCCAGCATCCGCATCACGTACCCCGGCCGGTGCGGGCCCGGGTCCACGCCCATGATCGGCCAGAAGAAGACCAGACCCACCATGAGGAAGTGGACCATCATCGCGATGTGCCCCGGCTTCGACGCCATCAGGGTGTCGAAGAGCGAGGTGAAGTAGAGGCCGTAGAGGCTGGCGATGAACATGCTGATGGTGAAGGCGGGGTGCGTGACGATCCGCGTGTACCGGCTGTGCAGCAGCTTCAGCAGCAGCTCGCGCGGGCCGAGCGAGCCGCGTCCGGCGACCGGCAGCGCCCGCAGCGCCAGCGTCACCGGCGCGCCGAGCAGCAGCAGGATCGGCGAGACCATGGAGATCACCATGTGCTGCACCATGTGCACGCTGAACATGACCATGCCGTAGTCGTTCAGCTTGGTGCACATCACCAGGGCGATGGTCAGCACGCCGGCGGTGAAGAGCACGGTCCGGGCGACCGGCCAGGCGTCGCCGCGCCGCCGCAGCCGGGCCACCGCCCACCCGTACAGAGCGAGCGCCGCGAGGCACCCGACCAGGAAGAAGAGGTCGGGAGAGAACTCCAGGCCCCGCCCCAGCGTGAACGGCGGCAGATCCGTGGTCATGCCGTGCCCGCTGTGATCCATCGCTTACTCCTGGAGCCCATTGCGCGCCGAGCCCGTTTCGCGCTTGTTGTCCGCACCAGACTAGAACCGCCCCCGGCCGCGTTCGCGACCGGGGGCGGGTGTCGTGCCGGAGGAGGCTCAGAGCACGCTCTGGGCCTCGGCGTAGCGGTCCGAGGGAACCGTCTTCAGGGTCTCCACGGCCTGGGCCAGCGGCACCATCACGATGTCGGTGCCGCGCAGCGAGGTCAGCATGCCGAACTCGCCGCGGTGCGCGGCCTCGACGGCGTGCCAGCCGAAGCGGGTGGCGAGGACGCGGTCGTACGCGGTGGGGGTGCCGCCGCGCTGGACGTGGCCGAGGATGACCGGACGGGCCTCCTTGCCGAGCCGGCGCTCCAGCTCCACGGAGAGCTGGTTGGCGACGCCGGTGAACCGCTCGTGGCCGTAGATGTCGGTGCCGGCGGTCTTGAAGTCCATCGTGCCCTCGCGCGGCTTGGCGCCCTCGGCGACGACGACGATGGCGAAGCGCTTGCCGTCCTCGAAGCGGGCGCCGACCCGGGCGGTCAGCTCGTCGATGTCGAAGGGGCGCTCCGGGACGACGACGGCGTGGGCGCCGGCGGCCATGCCCGAGTGGAGGGCTATCCAGCCGGTGTGGCGGCCCATGACCTCGACGACGAGGACGCGCTGGTGGGACTCGGCGGTGGTCTTCAGCCGGTCGAGGGCCTCGGTGGCCACGGTGACGGCGGTGTCGAAGCCGAAGGTGACGTCGGTCGACGCGATGTCGTTGTCGATCGTCTTCGGGACGCCGACGATGGGGAGGCCGGCCTCGGAGAGGAGGTTGGCGGCCTTGAGGGTGCCCTCGCCGCCGATCGGGATGATCGCGTCGAGGCCGAGGTCGGCGACGTGGCCCCTGGCCCGCTCGACCCCGTCGACGAGGTGCGCGGGCTGGACGCGGGAAGAGCCGAGGATGGTGCCGCCGCGGGCGAGGATGCCGCCCACCGCGTCGAGGTCGAGCTTCCGGTAGTCGCACTCCAGGAGGCCCTTCCACCCGTCGTGGAAGCCGATGACCTCGTCCCCGTGGTCGACGACGGCCCGGTGCACGACGGAACGGATGACGGCATTCAGACCGGGGCAGTCTCCGCCGGAGGTGAGCACACCAATGCGCATAGCCCAAAAACCTTTGCAACGTGGGCCGACTCCCGGACCACGTCGTCCGGCTGGATCCCCGCCACCCTATCGTTGCCGGGTGGCGGGGCCGAACCGGATGTCCGCAGATTGGACACCGTATTTACTTACGAATCCAATGTGCGCTAGCCCGCTCAGAAGTGCGCTTCCGCCGGGCTCCTGACGGCCTGTCGGATCTGCCGTCAGGCGGGCTGCGAGGCGGCCGCGATGCGCTCGGCGCGCAGCGCCTCGTACCACCGGTCGTCGGTCGGCGGCAGCGCGTTGACGTCGAGGGCCAGCTTCAGCATCAGGTCCGCGATCTGTGGGTTGCGGGCCATCACGGGACCGTGCATGTAGGTGCCGAAGACGGTGTCGTTGTACGCGCCCTCGGTGCCGTCGCCGGTGCCGTTGCCCTTGCCGAAGACGGTCCGCGCGAAGGGACGGGCCGTCGGGCCGAGGTGGGTGACGCCCTGGTGGTTCTCGAAGCCCGTCAGCTGGGGGAGCCCCAGATGCGGGTCGATGTCGGCGAGCACGTCGCCGACGCAGCGCTCGCCCTCGCCGCGGACCGTGGTCACGTCGAGCAGGCCGAGGCCCGGCTCGCGCGCGCCGAGGTCGTTGATGAACTCGTGGCCCAGGATCTGGTAGCCGGCGCAGACCGAGAAGATGATCGCGCCGTTGGAGGCGGCCCGGGAGAGGCCGCCGTCACGGCGCAGCCGCTCGGCCGCGAGCCGCTGCGGCCGGTCCTCGCCGCCGCCGACCAGGTAGATGTCGCCGGAGGTGGGCACGGGCTGGTCGCTGCGGACGTCCACGCGCTCGACGGACAGGCCGCGCTGGCGGGCGCGGCGCTCGACGACGAGGACGTTGCCCTGGTCGCCGTAGGTGCTGAGCAGGTCCGGGTAGACCCAGACCACGCGCAGGCTGCTGTCACTCATGCTGCTGCTCCTTCTGCGAGTCGGGGCGGGGTCAGTTGCCGACACGACGGCGGACGTCCTGGAAGGCGGTGTAGTTCGCGATCAGCTCGATCTGCCCGGGCGGGGCCATGGCGACGGCCTCGTCGAGGGTCTCGCAGACGCGGAAGTCGACACCCGCGACCTCCAGCCGGACCGCGAGGTCGAGCCGGCGGTCGCCGATCACCATGATCGGGTGGCCGGCGAGCCGCCCGTAGTCGACGTCCCACAGCCAGGAGGTGTCGGTGCCGTCGGCGCCGCGCGCGTTGACCGCGAGGATCACCGGCGTCGGCGGCTGGTCGATCAGCGAGAAGGTCTCCAGCCAGCCGGCCGGGTTCTTCGCGAGCAGCAGCCGCAGCTGCCGGTCCTGGAAGGCGACCACGTCGTAGCGGCCGGCCACGGCCTGCACCTGGTACATGCGCTCCAGGGCGACCTGCGGCGGCACGCCGAAGACCGCGGCGACGGCGGCCGAGGTGGCGGCGTTCGCCTTGTTGGCGCGGCCGGGCAGCTGGAGCCGGATCGGCCAGGCCGAGCCGTGCGGGTCGAGCACGTGGTCGCCGCTGAGCGCCCAGCTCGGGGCGGGACGGCGGAAGCCGCACTCGCCGCAGAACCAGTCGTCGCCCGGGCGCTGGAGGACACCGCCGCAGGAGGGGCACGACCAGGCGTCGTCCTTCCACTCCTGGCCGACCGCGACCCACACCACGTTGGGGGAGGAGGAGGCGGCCCACACGATCAGCGGGTCGTCGGCGTTGGCGATGACGACGGCCTTGGAGCCGTTGAGGCCCTCGCGCCACTTCTCGGCGAGCATCCGCGTCTCGGCGGCGCGGTCGAGCTGGTCGCGGGAGAGGTTGAGCAGCGCGATGGCCTTGGGGGTGGTGTCGCGTGCGACGCCGGCGAGGTACTTCTCGTCCACCTCGATCACGCCGTAGCGGGCGTCACTGCCGCCGGCGAGGGCGGAGGTGATGCCCGCGGGCATGTTGGCGCCGAGGGCGTTGGAGACCACCGGGCCGCTGGCCCGGAGCGCCTCGGCGATCAGCCGGGTCGTGGTGGTCTTGCCGTTGGTGGCGGACACGAGGACGACGTCCAGGTGCTGCGCGAGCCGTCCCAGCAGGTCGGGGTCGAGCTTGAGCGCCACCCGGCCGCCGATCACCGATCCGCTGCCACGGCCGGCCGCCCGCGACACCGCGGCGGCTGCCTTGCCCGCGGTCACGGCCAGCTTGGCACGCGGAGACAGCGGCTCTGGATTACCGGGGTGTCCTGACATCGTCCTTGATCCTCCTTGCGTCGGTCGGGGCTCAGCCTATCGAGAACCGGCCAGGAGCCCGAACCACGGCACCGTGCCGACCGTATGAAATGAGGAGGTCACGGCGGACCGTACCCTTACCGCCATGCGAAACCGTCCCATCCCCGGCAGCTCCGGCATCGTCCGGACGATGACCCTGCTCGGCGACCCCGTGCTGCACGCGTCCTGCGCCCCCGTCACCGAGTTCGGACCCGAACTCGACGGTCTGGTGGAGTCGATGTTCGCCACCATGTACGCCGCGCACGGCGTCGGCCTCGCCGCGAACCAGGTGGGCGTGGGGCTGCGGGTCTTCGTCTACGACTGCCCGGACGACGAGGACGTGCGGCACCTGGGGCACGTGGTGAACCCGCGCCTGGTCGAGGCGGACGGCGACGCGTACCGCGGCCCCGAGGGCTGCCTCTCGCTGCCGGGCCTGGAGGCGCCGGTGGCCCGTCACGACCGCGCGGTGGTGGAGGGCGTCCGCACGGACGGCACCCCGGTCCGCGTCGAGGGCACGGGTTTCTTCGCGCGCTGCCTCCTGCACGAGATGGACCACCTGGACGGCCGCGTCTACGCCGAGCGCGTCACGGGGTGGCGGAGATCACGTCTGCTCCGCGCGATCCGCAAGCAGCCGTGGGGTGGGGGAGCCTCCGCGCTGGAGGCGTGACGCGGGGCTTTCCGGTACGGCTCCGAGGGCGACCGCCCCGCCTCGCCCCGCCCGCGACGGGACGCCCCGGAACGGTCCGGGGCCGCTCCCGAACCGGATCCCGGCCGGCCCGGAGCCGTACGCCGGGGGTGTCGGGCCGCGCCCTCGACCGGGGCGGCACCGCGGTGGCTCCGAAGCGTCAGAAGCCGGGGCCGTCCGGGCGGTCGTCGGCCTCGGCGAGGCGGCCCCAGAGGAGGTCCGCCAGGGAGCGGACCAGCTCGGCGCGGGAGCAGGGGCGTTCGCCGAGCCACCAGTCGCCGGCGGCGTGCATCATGCCGACGATGCCGTGACCCCAGATCCGGGCCTGGGCCTCGGCGGCCGGCCCGAGGTCGACGCGTTCGGCGATGACCTGGCCCAGTTCCTCGCCCATGCGGCGGAGCAGCGGGGCCGAGTGGCGGCCGACGTCGAAGCCCTGCTCGGCCTGGTGGGACTCCTCGGCCGGGTGCATGAGGAAGCGGTAGACCTGTGGCATCGCCTCGATGGAGGCGAGGTAGGTGTCGAGGGTGGACTCGACCCGGCGGCGCCGGTCGGAGGGGGCGTCGAGCGCGGCCCGCAGCGAGGCGAGGAGGGCGTCGGTGTGGCGGGTGGCCAGGGCGCGGTAGAGGCCGCCCTTGTCGCCGAAGTGGCGGTAGAGGATCGGCTTGGTGATGCCGGCCTCCGCCGCGATCGCGTTCATGGAAGCCTTGGGGCCGTCGCGGAGCACCACCCGGTCCGCCGCCTCCAGCAGTTCGCGGCGCCGCTGCTCGGCGGGCTTCTGCTGGTCGGTGGTCCGGTGTGCGATGTCCATAAGCGTGTCTCCCCGCCCGTGCGATGACCTGAGGCTGTCGCAACGTAACACCCGACCGGCATGCTGTGCCGAACCGCCTGATCCGCTTCGCCCGGGAGGACCCGCAGGTTGACAGCCGTACCCGCCGGTAACAGACTGGTGTTACCGCAAGTAACGTACTGCTGGGAGGGAACATGGCCGAGTTCACGTTCGAGCTCAACGACGACCAGAAGGAAGTCCGTGACTGGCTTCACGGCTTCGCCGCGGACGTCATGCGGCCGGCCGCCGCCGAGTGGGACGAGCGTGAGGAGACCCCCTGGCCGATCATCCAGGAGGCCGCCAAGCTCGGAATCTACTCCCTCGACTTCTACGCCCAGCAGTTCTTCGACCCCACCGGCCTCGGCGTCCCGATGACCATGGAGGAGCTCTTCTGGGGCGACGCGGGCATCGCCCTCTCCATCGTCGGCACCGGCCTCGCCGCCGTCGGCGTCCTCGCCAACGGCACCGAGGAGCAGATCGGCACCTGGGTCCCGCAGATGTACGGCGACGCGAACGACGTGAAGGTCGCCGCCTTCTGCTCCTCCGAGCCCGACGCCGGCTCCGACGTCGCCTCCATGCGCACCCGGGCCGTCTACGACGAGGCCAAGGACGAGTGGGTGCTCAACGGCACCAAGACCTGGGCGACCAACGGCGGCATCGCCAACGTCCACGTCGTCGTCGCCGTCGTCGACCCGGAGCTCGGCTCCAAGGGGCACGCCTCCTTCATCGTGCCGCCGCACACCCCCGGCCTCTCCCAGGGCCAGAAGTTCCAGAAGCACGGCATCCGCGCTTCGCACACCGCCGAGGTCGTCCTGGAGGACGTGCGCGTCCCCGGCTCCTGCCTCCTCGGCGGCAAGGACAAGCTCGACGAGCGCCTCGCCCGCGCCCGCGAGAAGGCGAAGTCCGGCGGCGAGCGCGTGAAGAACGCCGCCATGGCCACCTTCGAGGCCTCCCGCCCGGCGGTCGGCGCCATGGCCGTCGGCACCGCCCGCGCCGCGTACGAGGTCGCCCTCGACTACGCGAAGACCCGCGTCCAGTTCGGCCGCCCGATCATCGAGAACCAGGGCGTCGCCTTCCAGCTCGCCGACATGGCCACCCAGATCGACGCCGCCCGTCTGCTGGTCTGGCGCGCCTCCTGGATGGCCACCGCCGGCAAGCCCTTCACGAAGGCCGAGGGCTCCATGTCGAAGCTGTACGCGAGCGAGGTCGCCAAGACCGTCACCGCCCAGGCCATCCAGATCCTCGGCGGCAACGGCTACACCCGCGAGTACCCGGTCGAGCGGATGCACCGCGACGCCGCCATCTACACCATCTTCGAGGGCACCAGCGAGATCCAGCGCATGGTGATCAGCCGCACCCTCGCGAAGTAGGCGCGCGGCGCGGCTCCCGGCCTCAGCCGAACCAGACGACCAGGCGGACGTTCTCGTCACCGTGGACGGCCGCCAGGTCGCGCATGACCGCCCAGACCGGGCCCCAGCGGTCGCCGTCCGGCGGGGCGAACATCCGGGGCGTGTACACCACCGGCCGGTAGACCGCCCCGTCCAGCCGGACCTCGCCGCCCGGCGGCCACTCGAAGGGCCACAGGTCCTCGCCGAACAGCTCCTCCGCGGCGTCCAGGACCGCGAGCGGCGTCCAGGTCACGTGGTCCAGGACCAGCTCGCCGTCCGGGTCCGGCCGCCACACGGCGATGTGGTTCCCGTCGGCGCGGTCGTTCAGCGGCGCGTCCCAGTCGACGGCCGCCACCTCGGCCCAGGTGGCGTAGGAGTGGCTGTGGTTGATCTCGTCGTCCGGCACGTCCTCCGAGGCGTCGTCCGGCACGCCCCGCGCGTCGAACAGCGGCCGCTCCACCTGGAGCCCCCCGCCGTACCCGAACAGGCACTCCCGCGCGTTTCGGTCGCGCACCGACGCGCAGTCGGGCAGCCCCTCGCGTATCTCCCAGCGGCCGTCGGCCGCCCGCACCTCGATCACGCCTTCGATGTCCGTCCCCATCCCCGTGATGCTAGCCGCGTCTTCCGTACGGCCGTCCGGAGTTCACGGCTCCGCAAGGGGTGCTCCACCCTGCCTCCGTAGTGTCTCGGCCCGTCCGAGACCGCTACCGAGGAGTACCGTGAGCGCCTCCGCCCTGACCGCCCTGACCGCCGCCCTGACCGTGGTGGCCGCGGTCCCCGCCGGCCCCCACCCCGTCCCCGTGCCCGTCACCGCCCGCGTCGAGACGCCCGCCGTCCACGACGACGAGGCCGGCGGCAACGCGAACGCGGACGACCCCGCGATCTGGGTCGACCCCACGCGGCCCGGCCGCAGCCTCGTCATCGGCACCCTCAAGGAGGGCGGGCTCGACGTCTACGGGCTCGACGGCCGCCGCGTCCAGCACGTCGCCGCCCCGCCGGCCCCCGGCGAGGACGCCGCCCCCGGGCGGTTCAACAACGTCGACCTCGTGTACGGCTTCGAGCTGAGCGGGCGCAGGACCGACCTCGCCGTCGTCAGCGACCGCGGCCGCGACCGGATCCGCGCCTACGCGATCGACCCGGCCGCCGTCGCCGCGGGCCGCGCCCCGCTGAGGGACGTCACCGCCGCCGGCGTCACCCCCGTCTTCTCCGCGACCGAGGACGAGGTCGACGAGCAGACCACCGCCTACGGCCTCACCGCCTACCGCGACGGAGACGACGCCTATGTCGTCGTCTCCCAGCGCGAGCGCGGCCGGCTGCGCCTCCTGGAGCTGGAGGACCGCGGCGGCCGGGTCGGCTACCGCACCGAGTCCACGCTCGACCTGCCGACCTCCTTCGCCCTGCCGGACGGAACCTCCTGGCGGCCCTGCGCCGACCCCGGCGAACTGCCGCAGGTCGAGGGCATGGCCGTCGACCAGGAGGAGCACGTGCTCTACGCCGCCCAGGAGGCCGTCGGCCTCTGGCGCGTCGAACTCGACGACGAGGAGTTCGAGCGGCCCGAACTCCTCGACCGGGTCCGCGAGTACGGCGTCCCGTGGACGTACGACGAGGCCGAGGAGGAGTGCGTGCTCGACACCGCCCACGACCCCGGCTTCGGCGGCGAGCACCTGAGCGCCGACGCCGAGGGCGTCACCGTCTACCACGGGGACGACGGCACCGGATACCTCCTCGCCTCCAGCCAGGGCGACGACTCCTTCGCCGTCTACACGCGCGAGGGCGACAACGCCTACCTCGGCTCCTTCGCCGTCACCGACGGCCCCGCCACCGACGGCGTACAGCACTCCGACGGCGCCGCCGTGGTGAACGTGCCGCTCGGCAGCGCCTTTCCGAAGGGGCTGCTCGTCACCCACGACGGCGAGGCCACCCCGGCCGACGGCGACCGCGAGTCCACCAACTTCAAGTTCACCCGCTGGGACGCCGTCGCCGGAGCCTTCCCCGCGCCGCTCACCGTCGACACCCGCTCCTTCGACCCGCGCGACGCCGGCTGACGCCCGACCCCGTCCGTCAGACCACGCAGAACTCGTTGCCCTCCGGGTCCTGCAGCACGATCGCGTAGTAGTCCATGCCGTGCGGCTCGTCCATCGCGTACAGCACGGTCGCGCCGAGCGCGGTCAGCCGGGCCACCTCGCCGTCGACCCGCGCCCGGCGCACCGCCAGGGGCACCCCGCGGCCGCCGCCGACCTTCAGGTCCAGGTGGACGCGGTTCTTCACCGTCTTCGGCTCCGGCACCTGCTGGAACCACACGCGCGGTCCGACCCCCGCCGGGTCGACCAGCGATTCCGGCAGGTCGTCGGCGGCGTCGCCCAGCTCCTCCTCCGGGACCCCGGTCGCCGCCCAGTACGCCCGCCAGCTCGGGTGGCCCCCGGGCGGCGGCTCCGGCACGTACCGCAGCGCCTCGGCCCAGAACGGCACCAGTCGGCGCGGATCGGCGCAGTCGATCGTCAGCTGGAGGGTCAGCGCGGGGCGCCCGCCCGCCTCGGTCCCGGTGTACTCGTCGTTCTCGTCCATGCCGCCGAGCCTCCCAGACGCCACTGACAATCGTCCGGAACCGGCCAACGGGCCAGAACAGGACGGCCCGTCGGCGGAAGCTACCCTCCGGTCACTTCCTGCGGGACAATCCCCACGGCGCCGCGATCAAGGGGGAAGTCACATGGCCACCGAAGCCACCGAAACCCGCACCGAAGCACCCGTCCTCACCGGACTGCCCGTCATCGGCTCGATGTTCGACCTCAGGAACGACTCGCTCGGCACCTTCCTGCGCGCCCGGCGCGATCACGGCGACGTCGTCCGCATCACCGCCGGCCCGCCCGGCGTCCGCGCCCACGTCTACGCCGTCTTCTCCGCCGAGGGCGCCCAGCAGGTCCTCGCCGGCGAGTCCGCCAACTTCCGCAAGGAGAACGCCTTCTACCAGGAGATCCGCGAGTCCTTCGGCAACGGCCTGCTCACCAGCCAGGACGACGACTACCTGCGCCAGCGCCGGCTCGTCCAGCCGCTCTTCACCAAGCGGCGCGTGGACGGCTACGCCGACGCCATCGCCTCCGAGGTCACCACCCTCACCTCCGAGTGGGAGAAGTCCGGCGCCACGACCGTCGACGTCCTCCAGGAGTCGACCCGGCTCGCCCTGCGCGCCGTCGCCCGCATCCTCTTCGGCACCGACGTCGACTCCGCCGTCGAGGTCGTGGAGCGCTGCTTCCCCGGCGTCGGCTCGTACGTGCTCAGCCGCGGCTACGCCCCGGTCAAGGTGCCCCGCGACTGGCCCACCCCCGGCAACCGCCGCGCCGCCGCCCTCCACCAGGCGCTGTACGAGGAGTGCGACCGGATCATCGCCGAGCGGAAGGCCGGCGGCCGGGCCGAGGAGGACGGCGACGACCTGCTGACCCTGCTCGTCCGGGCCGAGAGCGCCGAGGACGGCGCCTTCGACGCCACCGAACTCCGCGAGCAGGTCCTCGTCTTCCTGCTCGCCGGCCACGAGACGACGGCCACCTCGATCGGCTTCGCCCTCCACCTCCTCGCCCTCCACCCGGAGGCCCAGCGGCGCGCCCACGAGGAGGTCGACCGGGTCCTCGGGGGCCGTACCCCCGGCGCGGCCGACCTCGACGCGCTGCCGTACGTGACCCGGGTCCTCAAGGAGGCGATGCGGCTCTTCCCGGCCGCGCCCGTCATCGGCCGCCGGGCCGTCGCCGCCACCACGGTCGGCGGCGTCGCCATCCCGGCCGGCGCCGACGTCATCGTCGCCCCCTGGGTCACCCACCGGCACCCCGCCTACTGGGACGACGCCGAGCGCTTCGACCCGGACCGCTTCACCCCCGAGGCGGAGGCCGCCCGCCCCCGCTACGCCTGGTTCCCCTTCGGCGGCGGCCCCCGGGCCTGCATCGGCCAGCACTTCTCGATGCTGGAGTCGGTGATCGCGCTCGCGATGATCCTCCAGCGCCACGGCTTCGAGGCCGTGGACACCGAGGTGCCGGTCGCCCCCGCGATCACCCTTCAGGCCGCCGGTCCGGCCCGCTGCCGGCTCGTCCCCAGGGAGGGGTAGCGGGCCCAGGGAGGGGGAGCGGGGCGGGGTCAGTCCGTGGACTTCCGGCCGTGGAGGTGGAGCGAGCGCAGGGCCGCCTCCAGGGCGAAGCGGTGATCGGGGTCCAGGAGCCGGTCACCGAAGTGGTTGTCGAGGTTCCGCAGGCGGTAGCGGACCGTCTGGGCGTGTACGCCGAGGAGTTCGCCCACCTGCTCGGCCGGGGCCCGGGTGGAGACGTGCACGCGCAGGGTCTCGATCAGCCGCTCGCGGCGGGTGCCCGACAGGCCGTCGAGCGGGGCCAGTTCGCGCTGGGCGAGCTGGGCCGTCAGCGCGGGGTCGGAGAGCAGCCACAGGGTCGTCAGATGGTCCTCGCACGCCACGACGGGGGCGTCCGCGACGATGCCGTCGTCGACGAGCTGGAGGACCCGCCGCGCCCAGCGCAGCGAGTGGGCGGCCTGCGCCGGCGGCACGGTCAGTCCGATGACGGCGGGGGTGCCGGCCAGGGCGGCGTCGAGCATCACGCGGCGTTCCTCGGTCAGCGGGCCGGGCACGAGGAGATGCGGGTGCGGCAGGCTGAGGTCGGCGAGGACGTCCCGGTCGAGCTGGGCCGGCAGGACCCCGGTGGCCGGCGGCCTCAGGACGACCAGGGTGCACTCGGCGGGCAGCTGCCAGGACGCCTCCCGGCAGAGCTCGGCGACGGCCGCCCGGGGCAGCGGCGGCCCCGCCACGACGAGGTGGAGCAGTTTCCTGCGCAGCGCGGCCACGTCGGAGACCGCGCGGGTCTGGACGGCGACGTACCCCTCGCGGGAGAGGGCCTCCAGCTCGTCCACGTACGCGAAGAGGGCGTCCGCGAAGGCCAGGATCAGGGTGGGGGAGAGGTTGTAGGTGCGCCCGATGCTCTTGGCGCGCCGCAGGGCGATGCGGGCGCCGAGGCGGTAGGCGCCGAGTAAGGAGTCCAGGTCCCGTCCCTCGTACGCCTCCACCCGGCCGAACTGGCGCAGCAGTTCGTCACGGAGGACGGAGTTCGTCCCGGGGGTGTCGACCCGGTCCACGAAGGCGGCCAGGGCCTGCTCGACGCCCTGGCGGATGGCGTCGCAGTGGGGGCCGTTGAAGAGGTGGGTGTACACGGGGTAGGCGCGCTCGATCTCGACGCCGATCTCCTTGACGAGGCCCGGGATCTCCGGTCGCATCAGGGCGGCGAACTCTCGGGGCAGCGGATCGAGCGGCTCACCGAGCTCCGGTGACTGTGCGGTGGAGGGCATGGACCGATCCCTTGTTCTGCTACGTGACCGGTGGGGGAGCGGCGCTACGGCGCCCGACCGGGGTGGTGGGCGCCGCAGGAGCCGTCTGGTACGTACCGATGTGGATGTGCTGAAAGCTAGGACAACTGTTGTGTGCTGTACACAACTTGAGCAAGAGTCATGTTCGCGAGGAGGGTGTACGCGGCCGACTCGGCCGGTAATGACCCCTGGGTGGCCGTTAGTTGACGGCCGAGTGCCAGTTCCGCGAGAAGACCTTGCCGGCGTCGGGGGAGAGGACCCCGGGGGCGAAGAGACCGGTCAGGTAGGTCTGGGTGTTGTCGAGCAGGAGCTTGTTCTTGCCCGCGGCGGAGGGCAGCCCCGTCTTCAGGTTGACCGCCGCGTCGATGACGCCGAACCACCCGAGACCGCAGCCGCTGGCGCCGGGGACGGCGAAGCCGTCGTCGTACTGGGTGGAGCCGAGGAGGTTGAGGCGGCTCATGTCGCCCTCCTCGTTCGCGGTGCCGTCGCCGTCGAAGCGCTCGACGCCGAACTCGGGCGCCGTGAGGTTCTTCGGGCGGAGCAGGATCGGGTGGGACTTGGTCCCGATGTAGCAGTTGTCGCCGAGGAACGGGTTCTGCAGGCGGATACGGACCGGGATGGTCACGATCGGCTGGTCGGTGAGGACGCCCGCGATCTGGTCGAACTGCGAGGGCGTGCCGACCGACTCCATGGTGGCCGTGATCTTGTTGAGTCTGGCGTCCGACAGCTGCCGGCAGATGTCGGTGACGAAGGGGATGTCGCTCGGACACATCAGCCCCATCAGGCCGCCGGGGACGGTGGCGGAGTCGGCGATGAGCGCGCCGCCGGCGGGCGCGACGACCGAGTTGGTGCCGTCGGCGTTCTGCACGACGCCCATCTGGAGGTTGGTCTTCCCGGTGGTCACCGTGGTGTTGCCCAGCTTGATGGAGCCGCTGAGGGAGTACGAGACGATGCACTGCGGCGACGTGTCGAGACCGTCCGAGGCGATCATCGCGGTGGCGTCGACGGGGCAGCGGGTGGACGGCGCCCAGCCGCCGTTGAGCACCGGGGCGGCCGCGGTCGCCGTGCCCATGGAGGCGAAGGCGCCGAGCGCGGTGAGGGCGGAGACGGTGGCGAGCTTGGCGCGGGAGGAGACGAGGGGCATGGCGGGGCCTTTCGTTGGGGTCAGCGCTCGGGCTTGGGGACGATGAGGGGCTGGCGGTCCTCGGTGCACTGGTCCGGAGGCGGTACCTCGACGCCCACGGAGCAGGTCTGGCCCTGGATCTGCTTGAGGTAGTTGCCGGGCCCGGAGATGGAGGCGGTGAGCAGCCGGTCGAGGTCCTCGCCGCCGGCGCCGCAGTCCTTGAAGGGCGGGATGGTGACCTCGCCGGTGAGGGCGCCGCCGCCGGTGAGGACGTAGCCCTCGGCGGGCTGGCCGAAGGGGATCCTGCCCAGACCCAGCAGGACCAGGTGGTCCCCCGGGTACGTGTCGGGCTCGGGCTCGGGCGAGGCGAGCGGTGTCGCCGTGCGGCAGGAGGGGCCGACGTCCAGGTCGACTCCGTTCACCTTGACGTCGAGGACGCGGAGGACGAGCGGAGCCCGGACGGTGTTCTCCAGGTAGTTGTCGAAGGTGGAGAAGATGACGCGGACCAGGGTGTCGACCGTGATGGGCCCCGTCTGCTCCAGGACCATGGTCGCCGTCACCGGCTGGAAGTCGAAGGTCAGGAAGGTGGCGGTGAACGGCGGGGTCTGTTTGCGGCCCTGGTAGGAGAGGTCGGCCAGGGACAGGTTGGTGAAGTGGAACTCGCCTTCCGGGGGCGGCTCGTTCGGGATCTGCATCTCGCCCTGTTCGATCAGCATGCAGGTGACCGGGACGAGCGAGGCGCCGTTCAGCTTCCGCACGTTGGAGTAGCCGGTGATGTACGCGGAGAGCGAGAGGGGCGTCGGCTTCTCGGTCACGCAGGGCGGCGCGTCCGGCCGGGGCGCCGGCGTGCCCGGCGCGTCCTCGTCGGCCGCCGCGGGGCCCCTGTCCGCCTGCCGCCCCGCCTCGGGGGTCTTCGGGACGCCGGGCGTCCCGCGGGTGGTCTCCGGCACCCCCACGGTCGGCCGGCCGTCGGTCGGCCGGTCCGCGGGCGGCCGGCCCACGGGCGGGGACGACGGCGAGGAGGGGGCGGTGGGCGAGGGCGGCGGGGTCGACGGCGTTCCGGCCGAGGAGTCGGCGCCCACCGGGACCTCGGCGAGCACCGTACGGCCCTCCGCGTCCGGGCCGGGTGCGCAGGCCACGGAGAGGGCCGCGGGGGTGGCGGCCGCCCCGTCGGCCGCGCTCGGGGCGAGGTCGACGGCGAGGGTCCCGGCGGTGAGGACCAGCCGGCCCGCGGTGTCCGTGGTCAGGGACGGCACGTCACCGCTCGTGGCGAGGACGAGCGGCCCTTCGGCGGGTACGGCGACGGGTTGCGCCGTGCCGCTCCACGTGACCTCCGTACGCTGCTCGTTCTGGGCCACGCCGACCGCGAGCCGCGTCTCCGCGCGGACGGTGGCGGCCCGGGGCGCGGTGAGGCCGGCCACGGCCGCCGCCGGGAGCTCGACGGTCGTGGTGACGTCGGTGGGCCGGATCTCCTCGCCCACGGCCGCCCGTTCGGGGAAGGCCGCCGTGATCCGCACCGTCGCCGCCTGCGGCCCCGAGGGCAGGGCGCAGACGTAGGGCAGCGCGGCGTCGACCCGCACCGTCCCGACGGCGACGGCCGCCGCGGGGAGCAGGGGGGCGAGCGCCACGAACGCGGCGATCGTCGCGCCCCGCACGCGCGCGCGGGACGGTCGTGGGGTGGGCCGGGGGCCTCTCATCGGGTGCTCCGCTCGGGTCGTTCGCGAACGCGGGAGGGGGACTCAGGGGTGGAGCGGACGGTGGGCGGGCGGTCCCGGTGCCGTCCCTCGGCTTCTCGGGCGGTGACCGGCGGACAGGCCCGCGTCCGCCCGGCCGGGTGACCGGCCGGACGGACGCGGGTTCCCGATGCCTTACGGGTTGGAGCCGACGATCGTCGGGATCGTGGCGCCCGCCTTGAAGAGGTACGTGCCCTTGAAGATCGGCTTGGCGCCGACCGGGACCGCCGCGCCGCAGCCGCTCGACGACACGACGGTGAGCTCGCCCGCGAGGCTGCTGACGGCGAGCGCGCCCGTCGAGTTGGTGTACGTGCTCGACGCCTTGCCCGTGACGCGGAAGACACAGGCGCCGACGGTCACCTTGGCGTCGACGTTGCCGACGTAGCCCTTGGTGACGCCGGTCGCGGCGGTGTAGTCCTGCGCCACGATCGTCCAGGGGGTGGTCGGGACCGTGGTCACCGGGCCCAGGACGCTGGTGCAGGGCGCGCCGGTGGCACCGAAGGCGATGGAGGTGATCTGGCCGACGGTGGCCGGGTTGCCGGTGGTGCTGGCGCCCGTGCCCGCGCCGTTCGACTTCGTACACGTCATGGCGAGGCCGTTGACGCTGAGGACGATGTTCCCGCTGTTGACCGCGGTGATGCTGGCCGGGTTCGGGCTGACGGTCCAGACCGTCGAGGGCACCGCGGAGGCGGGGCTCACGGCGAGGGCGAACGCGGCCGACGCGGCTCCCGCGACCACGGCGATGTTTCTGATCGACTTCTTCATGACTCTGGGACTCTCCTTGGGGATTGACCGGCAGAGGGTGCTTCGGTGGGGGTGCTGCGGTGGGGGCAGAGAGGCCGGCGGCCTGTCAGATTCCCTGCCGCGAAACGAGACGTTACTTGCGGGAAACTTAGCCGAACAATGGCGCGAACCATGATTCTTTGAAGTGGCCGTATTGCCTGTCAAGGGGGTGAGCGATGGCGGGAATACGCTTGGTTCCGGAGTGCGTAATGTCGACAATTCTGATCGATCATGCGAGGTCGGGACGGTGTTCCGCGACTCCGGTCCCCGTATTCCTCCGACCGGTGACAAGTCGGCCTGCGGAATTGTCTCCCCCCTGACAAAGGGGCCCCCTCCGGGGCCTGTTCCGCGAAAACTCCGGATACGGTATTGCCCCGCGAGGTTACTCGGCCGTAGCGTTCCCGGGAGTCGACGCTCAGTCGCAGGTCGGCGCCCCATTCTGTCGCCACGGAGACAAGAGGGACCGCCTACTTTGTCTTCGCGGTGACAAACGCGGAAGCGGATCAATGATTTTGCGCCACAGCTATTGTCCGGGTGATCCGGAACGGCCTACCGTGCGCCCGCGGCGCACGCGTCACGCACGCTTGCTGGAGGTGGGATGGGAATCGAAGTAGTCGTTGAGGGACTGACCATGTCCTTCGGCAAGCAGAACATCTGGCAGGACGTGTCGCTGACGTTGCCGGCCGGAGAGGTGAGCGTGATGCTCGGCCCTTCCGGAACCGGCAAGACGGTCTTCCTGAAATCGCTCATCGGCCTCCTGAAACCCCAACAGGGGCGGGTCCTCATCAACGGCGTCGACATGGTCGGCGGCCGGGAACGGGACATCTACGAGACCCGGAAGCTCTTCGGCCTCATGTTCCAGGACGGCGCCCTCTTCGGCTCCATGACGCTCTTCGACAACATCGCCTTCCCGCTGCGCGAGCACACCCGCAAGCGGGAGTCCGAGATCCGGCGCATCGTCATGGAACGCATCGAACTCGTCGGCCTGCTCGGCGCCGAGGGCAAGCTGCCGGGCGAGATCAGCGGCGGCATGCGCAAGCGCGCCGGCCTGGCCCGCGCGCTGGTGCTCGACCCCCAGATCGTGCTCTGCGACGAACCGGACTCCGGCCTGGACCCGGTCCGCACCGCGTACCTCTCCCAGCTGCTCATCGACCTGAACGCGCGGATCGACGCGACGATGCTGATCGTCACCCACAACCTCGACATCGCGGCGACCGTCCCCGACAACATGGGGATGTTCTTCCGGCGGAACCTGGTCACCTTCGGCCCCCGCGAAGTGCTCCTCACCAGCGACGAACCGGTCGTCACCCAGTTCCTTGCCGGCCGCCGCGAAGGCCCCATCGGCATGTCCGAGGAGAAGGACGCCGCCGCCCTCGCCGCCGAGGCGGACAGCGCCCCCGCCGGCCACCCCGACGGGCCCCGCGTCATCGTCCCGCAGCTGGAGCCCTCGCCGGGACTGCCCCCGCGCGCCGCCGTCGTACGCCGCCGCGAGCGGGTCCTCGCCATGCTGGACACCCTGCCGCCCGCCGCCCGCGCCGCCATCCAGGACACCTACGCGCGGCACGCCGCCGCGCGGACCCTCTCCCTGCCGTCCCCCGGGAGCGGCACGTGATCGGCGGGGCGCTGCGGCAGACCGGCCGCCTCTTCGCGCTCGCCGCCGAGGTGACCCGGGCCGTCTTCCGCAGGCCCTTCCAGTTCCGGGAGTTCATCGAGCAGTTCTGGTTCGTCGCCAGCGTCACGATCCTGCCGGCCGCGCTCGTCTCCATCCCGTTCGGCGCCGTGATCGCCCTCCAGGTCGGCTCGCTCACCCAGCAGCTGGGTGCCCAGTCCTTCACCGGCGGCGCCTCCGTCCTCGCCGTCATCCAGCAGGCCAGCCCGCTCATCGTCGCGCTCCTGATCGCCGGCGCCGCCGGCTCCGCGATCTGCGCCGACCTCGGTTCCCGCAAGATCCGCGAGGAGCTGGACGCGATGGAGGTCATGGGCGTCTCGCCGGTGCAGCGCCTGGTCGTCCCGCGCGTCCTCGCCACCATGGCCGTCGCCGTCCTCCTCAACGGCATGGTCTCCGTCGTCGGCACCCTGGGCGGCTACTTCTTCAACATCGTGCTCCAGGGCGGCACCCCCGGCGCGTACCTCTCCAGCTTCTCCGCCCTCGCCCAGCTCCCCGACCTCTACATCAGCGAACTGAAGGCGCTGGTCTTCGGGTTCATCGCGGGCATCGTCGCCGCCTACCGGGGGCTCAACCCGCGCGGCGGGCCCAAGGGCGTCGGCGACGCCGTCAACCAGGCCGTCGTCATCACCTTCATGCTGCTCTTCTTCGTGAACATGGTGCTGACGGGCATCTACCTCCAGATCGTCCCGCCGAAGGGGGGCTGAGACGATGGCCTCCCCGCTCGGCTGGCTCGACCGCTCCGGCGACCAGCTCCTCTTCTACGCCAGGGCCCTGCTCTGGGTCCCCAGGACCCTGCGCCGCTACCTCAGGGAGGTCCAGCGGCTGCTCGCCGAGGTCGCCTTCGGCTCCGGCGGCCTCGGCGTCGTCGGCGGCACCATCGGCGTCATGATCGCGATGACGCTCTTCACCGGCACCGTCGTCGGACTCCAGGGCTACGCCGCCCTCGAACAGATCGGCACCGCCGCCTTCACCGGCTTCGTCTCCGCCTACTTCAACACCCGCGAGATCGCCCCGCTCGTCGCCGGCCTCGCCCTCTCCGCGACCGTCGGCGCCGGCTTCACCGCCCAGCTCGGCGCCATGCGCATCAACGAGGAGGTCGACGCCCTCGAAGGCATGGGCATCCGCTCCATGCCCTACCTGGTCACCACCCGGATCATCGCGGGCGTCGTCGCCATCGTCCCGCTCTACGCGGTCGGCCTGCTCTCCTCCTACCTGGCCTCCCGCTACGTCACGGTCCTCTTCAACGGCCAGTCCCAGGGCACGTACGACCACTACTTCAACCTGTTCCTGTCCCCGACCGACGTCCTGCTGTCCATGCTCAAAGTGCTGATCTTCAGCGTGATGGTGATCGTCGCGCACTGCTACTACGGCTTCCGCGCGTCCGGCGGCCCCGCCGGCGTCGGCATCGCCGTCGGCCGCTCCGTGCGCAACGCCATCGTGCTGATCAGCGTCACCGACTTCTTCCTGTCGCTGGCCCTCTGGGGCGCGACCACGACCGTGAAGGTGGCGGGGTGAGATGAACGCTCCACGAGGCCAGACCCTGCGCCGCCGCTCCGCCGGCGTCGTCTTCCTGCTGGTCCCCGCCCTGCTCGCGTGGCTGGCGGTCGCCGTCTACGACAAGAGGTTCACCGACTCCGATCCGATCACCGTCGAGACCGGCAGCGTCGGAAACGAGATGCACCTCGGCGCCGAGGTGAAGCTCCGCGGCGTCGTCGTCGGCGAGGTCCGCGCCATCGACGCCACCGACACCGGCGCCCGGCTCACCCTCGCCATGCGGCCCGGCGCCCTCGGCCACGTCCCCGCGGACGTCCGCGCGCAGATGCTGCCGACCACGCTCTTCGGCGAGCGGTTCGTCGCCCTCGTACCGCCCGCGAACCCCTCCCCGGAGCCGCTCGGCGCCGGAGCCGTCATCCCCGAGGACCGCTCCGGCAACGCCGTCGAACTCCAGCAGGTCCTCGACAACCTGCTGCCGATGCTCACCGCCGTCCAGCCGCAGAAGCTCTCCGCCACCCTGTCGGCCGTCTCCCAGGCCCTCGAAGGCCGCGGCGAGAAGCTCGGCGACACCCTCGCCCGGCTCGACGCCCACCTGAAGCGGTTCAACCCCCAACTGCCCGCCCTCACCCGGGACCTCAAGGAACTCGTGAAGGTCAGCCACGTCTACGCGGACGCCGCCCCGGACATCCTCACCGCGCTCACCGACTTCACCACCACCAGCGGCACCCTCGCCGAGAAGGAGGCGGCGCTCTCCGGCACCCTCGGCGCCACCACCCGCGCGGCCCAGGACCTCACCGCCTTCCTGCGGAAGAACAGGAACACCGTCATCCGGCTCAGCGCCACCGGCAGGCCCACCCTGGAGCTGCTCGCCGAGTACTCCTCGTCCTTCCCCTGCACCCTGCGCACCCTCGCCCAGTTCGTCCCCGCCATGGACAAGGCGCTCGGCAAGGGCACCGACCGCCCGGGACTGCACGTGAACGTGACCGCCGTGCCCTCACGCGGCGCGTACGTCCCCGGCCGCGACGCCCCCCGGTACGGCTCCGGCGGCGGCCCCCGCTGCTACCCCGTGCCCTACCTCGGCGTCCCCGTCGCCCCCGCCGCCCGCGCGTCCGCCGCGGCCGACCAGGACCTCGGCCCCGCCAACTCCCCGCAGGAGAACGACCTCGTCACCGAACTCCTCGCCCCCGCCGCCGGCAAGCACCCCGGCGACCTGCCGGAGTGGAGCAGCCTGCTCGCCGGCCCCGCCTTCCGCGGAACGGAGGTGACCCTGCGATGAAGGCCAAGCAAGCGGCGTACTCGCGCCGCCGAGGACTCACCGGCACCGTCCTCAAGTCCCTGGCGTTCGTACTGGTCACAGCGGTGGCCACCACCGTGCTCGGCTTCAGCGTCGCCAACACCGGCGTCGGCTCCGCCACCCACTCCTACAAGGCGCTCTTCACCGACGTCACCGGCCTCGTCGCCGGCGACTCGGTGCGCGTCGCGGGCGTGAAGGTCGGCGAGGTGACCGACGTCCGCGTCGTCGACCGGCGCACCGCCCAGGTGACCTTCTCGGTCCGCGAGGACCGCCCGCTGCCCCGCTCCGCCACCGCGGGCGTCAAGTACCTCAACATGGTCGGCCAGCGGTACGTCTCCCTCGGCCGCGGCAGCGGGGACCTCACCGGCACCCTGGCGGACGGCGAGACCATCCCGCTCGACCGCACCACCCCCGCCCTCGACCTGACCCTGCTCTTCAACGGCTTCAAGCCGCTCTTCGAGGGCCTCTCGCCCGCCGACGTCAACGACCTCGCCGGCTCCCTCGTCCAGGTCCTCCAGGGCGAGAGCGGCACCGTCGACAGCCTGCTGCGCCACATCGGCTCCCTCACCAGGACCGTCGCCGCCAAGGACAAGGTCATCGGAGAGGTCGTCACCCACCTCAACACCGTCCTCACCACCCTCAACGACCGGGAGACCGGCTTCGAGGACCTCGTCGTCACCCTCCAGAAGCTCGTCACCGGCTTCAACACCGACCGCAAGCCCCTCGGCGAGGCGGTCCAGGCCATGGGCGACCTCACCACCACGACCGCCGGGCTCCTCCAGGACGGGCGCGCCCCCCTCAAGAAGGACATCCGCGAACTCGGCAGGCTCTCCGGCACCCTCGGCGCGCACACCCCGAGCATCGAGCGGTTCCTCGCCCGCACCCCCGGCAAGCTGACGGCCCTGGCCCGCCTCTCGTCGTACGGCTCCTGGTTCAACCTCTACCTCTGCGAGGCGCGCGTGAGCGGCGTCACGACCTCCGACGGCTCCAAGCCGCCGACCGGCATCGCCGTGACCGAACCGAGGTGCCGCGGATGAGCCGCCTCCTCGGCCGGATCAAGCCGGTGAAGGAACGCGACCCCCTCGGGGTCGCCGTCGTCGGACTCCTCCTCCTCGGCCTCCTCGCCGCCCTCGCGTACAACGTCGACCGGCTCCCCCTCGTCGGCGGCGACACCTCCTACAGCGCCGACTTCTCCGAGTCCGCCGGGCTCGACGCCGGCGACGAGGTCCGCATCGCCGGCGTCAAGGTCGGCGAGGTCACCGACGTCACCCTCGACGGCCCCAAGGTCAAGGTGACCTTCGAGGCCGGCGACGCCTGGGTCGGGGACCGGTCCACCGCCGCCATCGCCATCAAGACCCTCCTCGGCGAGAAGTACCTCGCCCTCGACCCGCTGGGCTCCGCCCGCCAGGACCCCGGGACCCGCATCCCGCTCTCCCGCACCACGTCCCCGTACGACGTGACCCAGGCCTTCCAGGACCTCGGCGGCACCATCGACGACATCGACACCGGGAAGCTCGCCGAGAGCTTCCGCACCATCTCCGACACCTTCAAGGACTCGCCGCCGCACGTGCGCAGCGCCGCCGACGGCCTGTCCGCGCTGTCGCTGACCGTCTCCAAGCGCGACACCGAACTCGCCCGCCTCCTGAAGAACAGCGACACCTTCACCAGGACCCTCAAGGACAAGAAGTCCAGCTTCGAGGTGCTCCTGGAGGACGGCGGCTCCCTTCTCGGCGAACTCCGGAAGCGCCGCGACGCCGTCCGCGCCCTGCTCAAGGGCAGCCGCGCCCTCGGCACCGAACTGAGCGGCCTCGTCGGCGACAACGAGCGGCAGCTCGGCCCCACCCTGAAGGCGCTCGACCGGGTCACCGGCGTCCTGGAGAAGAACAGCGGGCAGCTCGACAAGACGCTCGCGCTCGTCGGCCCGTACTACCGGCTCGTCGGCAACACCCTCGGCAACGGCCGCTGGTTCGACAGCTACCTGTGCGGAGTCGTGCCCCGGAACTACCTGCCCGAGGGCTCCCTGCCCAAGTCCGGGTGCATGCCGCCGAACCAGCGGACCAAGGCGAAGGGGAGCGGTGCGCGATGACCAGGACCAGAAGACCCCTCGTCACGGGCCTCGCCCTCGCGGTGCTCGCCGCCTGCGGCCTCGTCACCGTCCGCGCCCTCGACGAGGACGGCATCCGGGTCACCGCCTACTTCGACCGCGCCGTCGGCATCTACGCCGGCTCCGACCTGCGCGTCCTCGGCGTCCGCGTCGGAGAGGTCGAGTCCGTGGAGCCCCAGGGCACCCGCGTGCGCGTCGCCCTCCGCCTCGACGAGGGCGTCCGCGTCCCCGCCGACGCCCGCGCCCTCGTCGTCGCCCCCAGCATCGTCGCCGACCGGTACGTCCAGCTCAGCCCCGCCTACCGCGAGGGACCCGCCCTCGGCGACGGCGCCGAACTCCCCGCCTCCCGCAACCGCACCCCCGTCGAGATCGACCAGCTGTACGCCTCGATCACCGACCTGAGCGAGGCGCTCGGCCCCGACGGCGCCAACTCCGCCGGAGCCCTCTCCGCCCTCCTCGACACCGGCGCGAGGAACCTCAAGGGCAACGGCGCCGCCATCGGCACCTCCATCGACCGCTTCGGCAAGGCCGCCAAGACCCTCGACGGCAGCAGCGAGGACCTCTTCGCCACCCTCGGACAGCTCCAGACCTTCACCACCATGCTCAAGGAGAAGGACACCGACGTCCGCACCGCCCAGGAACGCCTCGACGAGGTCGTCGGCTACTTCGCCGAGAACAAGGACGACCTCGCCGGAGCCCTCAAGGAACTCGGCAAGGCCCTCGCCCAGGTGAAGACCTTCATCAAGGACCACCGCGGCGAACTGAAGAAGAACGTCGACCGGCTCGTCCCGCTCACCCGGACCCTCGTCGACCAGCGCGCCTCCCTCGCGGAGGCCCTCGACGTCGCCCCGCTCGCCGCCGGCAACCTCGTCAACGCCTACGACGAGACCACCCGCACCATCGACGGCCGCGCCAACCTCAACGAGATCAGCATGGGCGGCCCGCTGCTCCCGCTGCCCGTCACCGGAGCCTCCGCGACCGGCGGAACGCCCACGAGCCCCGCAGAGGAGGACCGGTGAGACGCCCCCGCCTGCCCTCGGCCAGGGCCGCCGGCACCGGAGCCGCCGGCGCGGTCGCGCTCGGCCTCGGCCTGGCCGTCGCCCTCGGCGCGCTCCCCGTGCCGTCCGTCCGCTTCGACGGCGTCCAGGACCTGCCGCTGCCCGGCGGCGCCGACCTCGGCGACCACCCCTACACGGTCACCGCCGAGATCGCCGACGTCCTCAGCCTGGTGCCGCAGTCCGCGGTCAAGGTCAACGACGTCGCCGTCGGCCGCGTCACCGCCATCGCACTGGACCCCGGCACCTGGACCGCCCGCGTCACCCTGAAGATCAACGGCGAGGTGCGGCTGCCCGCCGACACCGGCGCCCGCGTCGAACAGTCCAGCCTCCTCGGCGAGAAGTACGTCCAGCTCGTCGCCCCGCCCGCCGGCGCCCCACCACGCGGCGGCGTCCAGCGGACCGCCGCCCGCCGGGACACCGGCGCCCGCCTCGCCGACGGCAGCGTCATCCCGCTCGCCCGCACCAGCCGCGACACCGAGGTCGAGGAGGTGTTCGGCGCCCTCTCCCTCCTGCTCAACGGCGGCGGCGTCAACCAGCTCAAGACCATCACCCGCGAACTGAACGCGGCGCTCGGCGGCCGCGAGCCCGAGGTCCGCTCCATGCTCCGGCGGGTCGACACCCTGGTGAAGACCCTGGACGCGCACCGCGGCGACATCACCCGCGCCCTCGACGGCCTCAACCGGCTCTCCACCACCCTCGCCGGCCGCAAGAAGGACGTGGACACCATCCTCACCGACCTCTCGCCCGGCCTGAAGACCCTGGAGAACCAGCGGGGTTCCCTCCTCACCATGCTCCGCGCCCTGGACACCCTCTCCGGCGTCGCCGTCTCCACCGTCGAGGCGAGCAAGAAGGACATGATCGCCGACCTCAAGGCCCTCGCCCCCACCCTGACGGCCCTCGCCGACGCCGGCGCCGACCTCCCCGACTCGCTCCAGGTCCTCCTCACCTACCCCTTCACCGACGAGGTGACGAAGGGCATCAAGGGCGACTACCTCAACACCTACCTCCACCTCGCCGCCGAACCCGGCACCGAGGTGATCCCCCCGCTCGTCCCGAAGGCCGACCCCACCCCCACCCCCGCCCCGACCACCCCCGCCCCGACGGACCCGGGCGCGCCCGCCGACCGGCGACAGGGCACGGGCAGGGGCACGGGATCCCCCCTGCCCCTGCCGGCCATCACCCCGAAGGACGGAGGCGAGCACCGGTGATCACCCGTGCCGTCCGGCTGAAGAACCTCGCCTTCCTCGTCATCGCCGTCACCGTCCTCGCCTTCGTCGGCGTCCGCTACGCCGACCTCGGCCGCTACGCCGGCGTCGCCGACCACTACACCGTCAGGGTCCATCTCGCCCGCACGGGCGGCCTGTTCACCCACTCCGACGTCACCTACCGGGGCGTCTCCGTCGGCCGCGTCGGCGCCATCGACCTCACCGCCGACGGCGTCGTCGCCGAGCTGCGCATCAAGAAGTCGGCCCCCGGGATCCCCGCCGACGCCCAGGCCGTCGTCGCCGGACTCTCCGCCGTCGGCGAGCAGTACATCGACCTGCGCCCCGAGAGCGACGGCGGTCCCTTCCTGGCCGACGGCGCCCGCATCGAACAGTCCGACACCCAGGTGCCGGCCCCCGTCACCGACGTGCTCGGCAGCATGGACGAGCTGACCCGCTCCGTCCCCCTGGACTCGCTGCGCACGGTCGTCGACGAACTCGGCAAGGCCTTCGAGGGCCACGGTGACGACCTCCAGGTCCTCCTCGACAACGGCAGCGCCTTCGTCCAGGCCGCCGACCGCTCCCTCCCCGCCACCACCCGCCTCATCCGGGACGGCGAGGTCGTCCTGCGCACCCAGGCCGACGAGAGCCGCGCCATCCGGGACTTCGCCACCGGGGCCCGGGAACTCGCCGCCACCCTCAAGGGCTCCGACGCCGACCTCCGCAGGCTCCTCACGGTCACTCCCGACGCGGCCGGCCAGCTCAGCGGCCTCCTGAGCGATCTCGACCCGAGCCTGAGCGTCGTCCTCGCCAACCTCCTCACCCCCTCCGAGCTCGCCCTCACCCGCCAGCGCGGCATCGAGGAACTCCTGGTGAAGTACCCGGCGGCCGTCTCCGCCGGAGCGACCGCCGTCGACGGCGGACGGCTCGGCATCGGCCTGGCCGTCACCTTCTTCAAGCCCCTGCCCTGCACCTCCGGCTACGGTGGTACGCGCTACCGCAACGGCCTCGACCTCGGCACCGCGCCGGCCCTCAACACCGGCGCCGCCTGCACCAGCCCCGCCGGGTCCGGGACCAACGTCCGCGGCTCCGCCCACGCCCCGAGGGGCGATGCCGCGCCCGCCCCGGCCCGAGCCCCCGGCTCGCTGAGCCCGCGCGACCCGGACCGCGCCACCGGCGCCGAGCGGCCCCTGCCGGGCGCCCTGGCGCTGCCGGGTCACACCGACGGCCCGACGGACATGGCCGGACTCCTCGGCCTGAAGCCCGGGAGCACCCGATGAGGCGGGCCGGGCTCCTCACCGCCGGCGCCCTCGCCGTCGCCCTGGGCTTCTGCTCCACCGGCGCCTGGACCTACACCCAGGCCCGCACCGACCGGGAGCTCGCCTTCGGCCGCGAACGGGACACCGCCCTCGCCGAGGGGCGGCAGCGCCTCACCGTCCTGAACACCCTCGACGCCTCCACCCGCGAGCGCGCCGAAGCGGGCATCCAGGCCTGGCGCGAGGCCTCCACCGGACCGCTCCGCACCGAACTGGGCCGCACCGAGCCCGCGGTGGGCCCCTCGGCCCGCGCCACCGTCACCGAGGCGGCCCTCACCGCGCTCGACACCCGCGCCGGCACCGCGAAGCTCATCGCGACCGTAAGCGTCGACGTCACCCCCCAGGGAGGCGCCGCCACCACCGACCGCAAACGCCTGGAGGCCGTCCTGACCCGCACCGGCGAGCACACGTGGCGGGTGTCGGCGCTCAGCGCCGTCCCCGTCGCCGGAACCGAGGAGGACCGGACCGGATGACCGCGACACCACCGGCCCCCGACACCGAACTCGCCCCGGAGGAAGCCGAACCCGCGCCCGGGGAAGGCGAACCCGGCTCCGGGAAGGCCGACTCCGCGACCGGTGAGGCCGAACTCGCTCCGGGCGAAGCCGATTCCGTGACCGGTGAGGCCGATTCCGTGCCCGGCGAGCCCGAGCCCGAGCCCGAGCCCGCGACCGGCGAAGGCGGACCGGAGCCGCGGACCGGACGTCCCACCGCCCGCCTCTGGCGCGGGGTGGCCCTGGCCACCGCCCTGACCGCCCTCCTCCTCGGCGGCGGCGCCTTCTTCTACGGCGCCCACCAGCTCCGGACCACCCCCTCGGCGCGGAACCAGGCGCTCACCGACACCGTCGCCACCACCCGCGTCGGCGGCGACGTCGGCGAGGGGCTCGCCCGGATCTTCTCCTACACGCCGACCAGCTCGGACGCCGCCGAACGCAACGCCGCGACCGTCCTCGCCGGCCGCGCCGCCCGCCAGTACGGCGAGCTCTTCGCCCAGGTCCGCGAGAGCCTCGTCGAGCAGCGCATCACCCTCTCCACCCAGGCCGTCCGCACCGGCGTGATCGAACTCGACGGGGACGGCGCACGCGTCCTCGTCTTCCTCGACCAGGTCTCGCACCGGGACAAGGGCGCCGCCACCTCCGCGGCCGCCCAGCTCACCGTGACCGCCCGCTTCCAGGACGACCGCTGGCTGATCACCGACATCAAGCCCCGCTGACCATGAGCGGGAGACGGGAGCACCCCATGACACGCGCGGTCCGCACCCGGGCCGGCGCCCGGCCCGCCCTGGCCGCGGCCCTCGTGCTCACCCTCGCCGCGGGTGGCTTCGCCGCCTGGACCGGCCAGGGCTGGTACGCCGCCGCCCACGACGACTCCGCCGCCTACGCCGCGGAACGCGACCGGGCGCTCGCCGCGGGGGAGCAGGCCGTCCAGAACCTCAACACGCTCGACCACCGGCGGATCGACCGGGGACTCGACCTCTGGGAGTCCTCCACGACCGGCGGACTCCACGAGCAACTCGTCGAAGGGCGCGAGGAGTTCGCGGGTCAGGTGAAGGCGGCGAAGACGGTGACGTCCGCCCGGGTGCTCTCCGCCGCCGTCACGGAACTCGACGACCGCTCGGGACGGGCCCGGCTGCTCGTCGCCCTGCGCGTCACCGTCACGACGCCGGACGGCAAGAGCACCGACAAGGACAGCCGCATGCTGGGCGAACTCACCCGCGCCGACGGGCAGTGGAAGCTCAGCGGTCTGGGGCAGGCCCCCGTCGGCGGCACGGCGACCGGCTGACGGGCAAGGGCCGCCCGGGCCGTACCGCGAGAGCCGCCAGCACCCGAAAGGACACCGCACCATGCCGACGCCCCGCCACCACCTCAACCGCCAGCGCCGCCGCCAGGCCCGCGCCGACCAGCCGGCCCCCGACTCCAAGGCCCCTGGCGGCCTTCTGATCGAGCCCGAGCCGGATCCCGAGCCGGAGACGCGACGGCGAACGGCGGCCAAGCCCGTACGGGAGAAGCCGGAGAGGCCGGAGAGCCCGGAGGAGCCGGAGGAGCCGGAAGGAGCGGGAGAGCCGGAAGAGCGGGCGGCACGGGAAGGGAAGGCGGACGGCGGCACGGCGGCACGGCGACCGCGGCACCGCGCCCCCCTCCTCGTCCTCTGCGCCCTGACGCTCCTGCTCGGCGGCTTCGCGGGGTGGGCGCACGGCAGGGCGGGCGAGCTCCGCGACGACCCGGCGCGCGCGAACACGGCCCTCACCGACCCGGCCCGCACCAGCGAGATCAAGGGGCAGACGGCCGTGGCCGTCGCCGCCCTCTTCTCCTACGACCACACCGACGCCGCCGCCTTCGACCGGGCCGGGAAGGCCTTCCTCACCGGCAAGGCCGTCGAGCAGCACCGGACCCTCTTCGCCGGAGTGCTCGCCCGGGCCGCCGAGCAGAAGTCGGTGATCACGACCACCGTCACCGACAGCGCGGTCGAGCGGATCGACGGCGACCGCGCCCGCGTCCTCGTCTACGCCGACCAGAGCAGCGTCAGTACGGCCGGGAAGCAGCGGTCGAAGGCCCAGGCCCAGGACCAGGGGGTCTACGCGGGCGCGATGTTCGCGGTGGACGTCGTCCACCGCGACGGGACCTGGCTGGTCGAGGGCATCGACACCTTCGGCCGCTGAGCTGCCTAGGCCGGCCGGGTCGCCACGAGCACGGTCGCGTACCGCTCCTCGCAGGAGACGAACCCGGGCGTCAGACCGTGCGCGGCGACGGCGTCGGCCGCCGCCCCGGTCTGCCGCTCGCTCGTCTCGACGAAGAGCCGCCCGCCCGGCGCCAGCCACTCCGGCGCCTCGGCGGCCACCCGGCGCAGCACGTCGAGGCCGTCCGCGCCGCCGTCGAGCGCGACGAGCGGCTCGTGCTCCCGCGCCTCGGGCGGCAGCAGCCCGACCTCCTCGGTCGGTACGTACGGCACGTTGGCGACCAGCACCTCGACCCGCCCGCGCAGGTCGTCCGGGAGCGGCGCGAAGAGATCGCCCTCGAAGACCCGGCCGCCGCGCGGCTCGATGTTCCGGCGGGCGCAGCGGACGGCGGCGGGCTCGATGTCCGCGGCGTACACGCGGACGTCCGGGACGGCCGACAGCAGCACCGCGCCGGCCGCGCCGGAGCCGCAGCACAGGTCGACGCAGAGCGCGCCGGGCGAGGCGAGCGCCACGGCCCGCTCGACGAGGAACTCGGTGCGCCGCCGGGGCACGAACACGCCCGGGTCGACGGCGACGCGCAGCCCGCCGAACTCGGCCCAGCCGACGACGTGTTCCAGGGGGAGTCCGGCCGCCCGCCGCTCGACGAGGACGTCGAGTTCGGTGGTGTC
Source organism: Streptomyces sp. NPDC056503 (assembly GCF_042794995.1). Lineage (NCBI taxonomy): Bacteria > Bacillati > Actinomycetota > Actinomycetes > Kitasatosporales > Streptomycetaceae > Streptomyces > Streptomyces sp. NPDC056503. The sequence goes on along the minus strand of NZ_JBHTST010000110.1, from coordinate 278 downwards.
ACGGGCGGCGGAGAAGAGGAGTTCCGCCTCGTCCTCGGCGAACACGCAGCCCGCGGCGCGGAGTCGGGAGACGGTGGTGGTGCGAAGGGGGAGAGTGGGGTCGAGCGACATGAAGACCTTCCGGGAAACCGAGCGGAGGCTCCCCGCGGCCGCTACGACCGAGCCGGTGGTACGGCTGCCGAGGGGGAGCTTCCTGCCTGCGTGGTGCGGATCGAACCCACCTCCTCCGGTTGCCGTGTGCCGAGCCCGATGATCATACCCCAGGGGCGGCGCCGGGC
>NZ_JBHTST010000109.1:0-30079 GCF_042794995.1 Streptomyces sp. NPDC056503 | reverse complement strand
ATGTTTCATCCCGTGATGGGATGAAACATCGGGCGAAAACGACCTCTGAGGGCGATCGGATTGCCGGGGCGCCGGGGGGTCGTCGGGCGGGTCAGGCGAGGTTGGTGAACTTGGTGCCCTCGCCGGTGTACAGGGATGTCGTCTGGCGGGTGAACACCGAGCTCCATGAGCCCGTCGAGCGGTAGACGTACGTGCCGGCCGCTCCGTACGCGATCAGGTCGGGGCGGCCGTCGTTGTCGAGGTCGCCCGCGCCGACGAGCTGGGAGAAGGCGTTCCAGCCGGCGCCGATGCGGGTGCGGGGGGCGAAGGTGCCGTCGCCCTTGCCGAGGTGGAGCCAGAGGACGCCGTCCTTGTCGCGGGCGACGAGGTCGCCGGCGGACGCGCCCGCGATGTTGCCCGTGGCGGTGATCTGGTTGTAGGTCCCCCAGCCGGTGCCGATCCTGACGCGGGGCGCGAAGGGCGCGGACCAGTTGCCGGTGCCCTTGTAGAACCACAGGACACCGGCGGTGTCGGTGGCGAGGAGGTCGGAGCAGCCGTCGCCGTTCAGATCGCTGCCACCGGTGATCTTGTTGTAGACGCCCCAGCCGGCGCCGACCCTGGTGCGGGGCGCGAAGGTGCCGTCGCCCTTGCCGAGGTAGGACCACAGGACGCCGGAGCCGTCGAGGCCGATCAGGTCGCCGTGGGTGGCGCCGCCGATGTTCCCGACGGCCTCGATCTGCTTGTACGTGTTCCACCCGGAGCCGATCCGGCTCCGCTGGGCCGCCTTGACCTGCCCGTTCACCGGCCGGTCGCGCAGGTCGTCGCGCCACAGCACACCGGCGGCGTCCCGGGCGAGGACGTCGGTGGAGCCGTTGTTCGTGTAGTCGTGCGGGTTGGGCGTGCGGCTGAGCTCCATACTCCGGGTGTCTTGGACGGTCTCTCCGAGGGCGTCGACCTGCGTGGCCTCCATCGCGACCGTGTACGCGCCGTTCGGCGCGTCGTCGCTGTGGGGCGTGGTGGGTCCGAAGACCTCACCGGCCCAGTCGAAGGAGAAGCGGGAGGTGCCGTCCGTGACGGGTTGGAGGTGCCGGCGGAAGACCTTGCCCGTCGCGATGTGGGTGAGCGTCACGTCCATGGTGGCGTCGGGGCGCGACAGCGTCCACCCCAGCGCCACCTTGCCGGCACTCTTGTCGAGGTTGACCGTGGCGGGGACGTGGGATTGCACGACGGCCAGCGGGACGCCGAGCTCCATGTCCGCGATCTTGGTGACGGCCAGGTCGCCGTTCTCCGTAGTCCCCAGCCGGAACAGGCCGCGGGTGCCGTCGGGGCGCTCGCCGCTGACCACTGAAGTGCCAATGCCCTCGGCCGCCAGACCGGTCGTACCGGACCCGTTGGTGACGGGGCGGCTGTCACCGGAGGACAGGGAGTAGGCCCTGACGCCCGCCCACGGGTTCCCGAGGATCAGCCAGTCGCCCGCGAGCGTGGTGAGGTCGGTCTCCGCGGCACTGAGGATCTTCGTGGTCCGTTTCGGGTCCTGACCGCGCGAGACCGTCGTGAGGGTGATCGCGGTGCCCTCACGCTCGTACCAGCCCACATACGACTCGGAGAACAGCAGGTGGCTGAAGTCGATACCGCCCTCGTCGGCGCCGTACGTGAGGACGACGGACGTGGAGGCGATGTCGATGACGGACCGGCCGCCGGCCACCGGGTCGCTCTTGCTGGCCATGTGGCCGACAAGGACCTGCCCGTTCACGACCGGCGCATCGCTCCAGAAGTGCTGGGCGTGGGCGGGCAGACCGGTCACCGGCTCGGTGTCGAGCGCGGCGCCGTTCCTGGTCACCACGAGCAGCTCCGCCTCGCCGTCGCCCTTCCGCACCTGCGCGAGGACGCTCGCCGGGCCGAGGACGGTCACGTAGGAGGCGTTCAGGGAGGAAAGGTCGATGCCCACGCCCGGGGCGGCCGGGTCGGCCATGTTCCGCAGGGTGACCGCCCGCATGTCGCGGGCGGACGGCGCGTCGCCGACGACGAGCACGTCGCCGCCGGCCGAGGCCCACCCGCCGCCGTCCGGCACCGCGACCGGGGTCGGCGCCCCGCCGTCGTACGGGGTCCAGAGCAGTGCCGAAGCGCCGGAACCGGACACGAACCGGTCATGCGTGAAAAAGCCCGAGGGCCCTGTGGCCAGGACCTGGGCGCCCGTCGGGAAGACGGGCAGGGCACCGGTCTCGGCAGCCGCCTGGACGGGTGCCGCGGAGGCCGCCGGTGCCGTTGCCAGGGCGCCGGCACCGAGGGCCGTGACAGCGAGGACTGCCGTCACGGCCGAGGCGAGACGGGTACGGGTGGTGCGGAATTGCAAGGTGAACCCCCACGAGGACAGCGGGCACGGGAGTACCGCGCCCGATCTGACTCATGGGCGGGGCCGATGGTTGCACGAAGGGTGCGGTTTCCGCTTGAACGCACCTGGGCGGATACCGGCTGTGATCACCGTTTGGCACGGAGGAAGGCACTGCGGGGGGCAGGTGGAAGGGCCCACGCCGAGGGCCTGGCCCGGAGTCCGTACCCTCGGGCACGAGAAGCAGGCAACGGCGTAGTTCGTCGCGACGTACACCCTGGAGGAATTGTCAAGACTTGCGGAGGAGAAGTGGTTGCCTGCCAGGAGGCGACGGGACTTGAGTCTCCACTAGGGGGAGACACGAAGGTGGGGACATGAACGGCGACACGCTCTACTCGATCGGTGAACTGGCTCGACGGACCGGTCTCACGGTCAAGACCATTCGGTTCTACTCCGATCGCGGGATCGTGGCGCCGACCGACCGCAGCCCGGCCGGCTACCGCCTCTACAGCATCGACGCCGTCGCACGCCTGGGCCTCGTGCGGACCCTGCGCGATCTGGGACTGGACCTTCCCACGATCCGCAAGGTCGTGGACCGTGAGCTCTCGCTTCCGGAGGTCGCCGCAGCGCACGCCAAGGCGCTGACGGTGCAGATCCGCGTCCTGCGCCTGCGGCGCGCGGTGCTGACGGCGGTGGCCGAGCGCGGGTCCACACCGGAGGAGACGGAACTCATGCACCAGCTGGCCCAGCTTTCCGAGGACGAACGCAGACGTCTGACCGGCGATTTCCTCGACGCCGTCTTCGGCGGTCTTGACGCCACCCCCGCATTCGCGGGGGTCATGCGCTCGATGACCCCCGAGTTGCCCGACAACCCGGAGGCGGAGCAGGTCCAGGCGTGGGTGGAGCTGGCCGAAATGTCCCTGGACCCGGGTTTCCGCGCCGTCGTGCGGCGGATGGCCGAGGACCAAGCGGCCGAGCAGGCCCGAAGCGGCATGATGGGCCCGCGCCGCGACATTGCCGCAGCCGTCCGTGACCAGGTCGGCCCGGCCCTGACCGCCGGCATCGACCCGGCCTCGCCCCAGGCCGATCCGATCGTCGCGGCCTTCACCGCGCACTACGCGCACCTCCTCGGCCGTCCCGACGACGTCGAGCTTCGCCGCCGGCTGGCGACTCGGCTGGAGAGCGTGAACGACCCGCGCAGGGAGCGATACCTCCGGCTGCTCGCCGTGGTCAACGGCTGGCCGGCCCCGGAGAGTCTGGCTCCAGTGTTCGACTGGTCCGTCCAGGCTCTGCGCGTCCGGACACAGCGATGACGGGGCGGTCGCAAAGCGGCATGGGGCGGACGCGGCTGGCGTCGGGTGAAAACGCCGCCGCATACGATCGGCTGATGAATGCCCCGGTCGTCCTTCAGGTGGCCGCGTCGCCGGTCTTTCCCGCTCTCGTTCTTCGCCCCTGGCGCATGGAGGACGTTGCCGCATTGGTCGAGGTGAGCCGGGATCCCGCACTGCGCCAGTGGGCGAACCCTGCCGTGGACAACGATGCCGACGGGACACGCTGGGTGCAGGCTCAGCAGCAGGGCTGGGCAGCGGGGCACCGGTTCGGCTTCGCCGTCCTTGAGGCGCAACCCGGTTCAGTTCGAGAACAGCTGGTGGGCAACGTGGTCCTCAAGGAAGTCGCCTCCGGCAAACCGGCGGCCGAAGTGGGCTACTGGACCGCGGCGCACGCTCGCGGGCGGGGAGTGGCCTCCCGCGCTCTGGAGGCACTCACCAGCTGGGCCTTCGACACTTTCGAAGCAGACGGGCTGGAGCGTCTCGAACTCCTGCACCAGGTGGACAACCTGGCGTCGTGCCGGGTTGCGCAGAAGAGCCGCTACGACTTCGACGCCATCCTGCCCGCGGCACCGCCCTCCTTCCCCCGCGATGGCCATCTGCACATGCGGCGCGCGAGTGCCTGAGATCCTCCCGGTCTCTGCGGATCGGCTGATCGCGCTCATGGACGGACGGATGCCGACCTTGCGGCAGGCGTCGGAGAACGCCCGGCTGGTGTACTGGGCGCCGTGGTCGGTGTGTATCACCGCCCCGGTGAGGCTGCCGCGGGTCCGTTCGGCGGCGGCCAGGGCATCAACGACGAGATCGGTGCGCATGTGATCCGCAATCGCCCAGCCGACCAGGCGCCGCGAGGCGAGGTCGATGACGGTGGCCAGATAGAGGAACTTCCCGCCGTCCAGCGGGAGATAGGTGATGTCGCCGACGTACTTCGTGTTCGTCTCACTCGCGGTGAAGTCGCGGCCGATCAGGTCCGGGGCCTTCGCCGCGGCCGGGTCCGCCACCGCGGTGCGGTGCCTGCGGCGCAAGCGCAGACCCGCCAGGCCGGCCTGGCGCATCAAGCGGGCGACCCGCTTGTGGTTGACCCGCTCGCCCGCATCACGGAGCTCGGCGGTGATCCTCGGGACACCGTAGGTGTCGTCGGATTCCTGGTGCACGGCCGGTATCCGGACGGCGAGCCGGGCGGCGGCCGCCTGCCGCGCGGCCCGGTCCGCGGCCGTTCGGCGCCAGTAGGAGAAGCTCGATCGGGCGATGCCGAGGATGGTGTACAGCCGCTTCACGCCGTGGCGGCGCTGGTGATCGGCGACGAACTGGAAGCGGTTCACCAGTCCGTCTCCCCGGCGAAATACTTCGCCGCCTTCCGCAGGATCTCGCGTTCCTCCTCCAGCTCGCGGACCTTCCTGCACAGAGCGGCGTTCTCCGCCTCCAGCGGCGTGGGCGGCTCGGCCGGCACCTCCGCCCGCCGGCCCCGGGGCCGAATCGCCCCGGCCGCCCGGACCCAGTTCCGCAACGTCTCCGGGTTCACCCCCAGATCAGCGGCGACTGACCTGATCGTCGCTCCAGGCCGCGACTCGTACAACGCGACCGCGTCCGCCTTAAACTCCGGCGGATAGTGCTTCATGACCACGGGACATCCGTTCTCCTGGGCTCAAGGTCCAAGATCCGGGGGCAAGGCCCATGTTCGGACGAGCCGAGCTTCCCCTGCTCCGCAAACGCGTCCTTCTCACTCGGCAGCAAACAGGCGACCCGGGAGCCGGGTCTGATGCTCCTATTGGCAGTCAAGGGCTGCCGAGGGCCTGAGGGTGGCCCTGTCAGGTCTGGTAGGGGTGCAGGGCGACGTTCTCCGATCTGACGCTGATCTGTACCCAGGAACCGTCCATGACGCTGGGGATGGGGGATGCCAGATCGAGCAGCACGGGCCAGTGGCCCACCTGGAGGTAGGCGGCGCCGTCGTCGGTCAGGTGGAGGCGGCCGTTCATGATCACTCGGTCGCCTTCCTGCCGGAGTTCCGGCTCGGTGGCAGAGGCCGGCTGGGTGTTCTGGCCCCAGTGGATGTCCTCGTCGACTGTCCATTCGATGAGGTGCTGGCCATCGGCTTCTCGCGGATCACCGTGCCAGAGCACCATGGCGGACCCGATGGGGGTGTGAACCCGAATTGTCATGTGCTGCTGCGGGGGTTGCGGCAGGCTCTGCGTGCGGACGAACATCGCCTCATCATCCATGACGTCATGTCTCAGGACCGAGGAGTTGTTGGGTCGCCGGGGTCAAGCGGCGGTGAGCCAGTCCCGGTAGGCATCTGCGAGGTCGTCGTCGCGGCGCGTGCCGCGTTCGATGCAGGAGATCACCGCAGGCCAGACGCCGAAGTGTTCGGCGACGGTGGTGAGGGTGATGTTCTTGGCCTGGCGGGTGGGCCGGAGGTCGGAGACGTCCGGGACGGTGACCGGTGTGGTGAGGTAGCGGAAGACCTCCCGGGCGATCGCCCGCTTGAGCAGGCGGATGATCTCCTTCTTCGTGCGTCCGGCGGCGGTCTGCCGTGCGACGTAGTCGCGGGTGCGGGCGTCGCTGGACATGCGGACGAGGGCGATGCGGTAGAGGGCTGAGTTCGCTCCGCGGTCGCCGCCCCGGGAGAGGCGGTGGCGGTTGGTCCTGCCGCTGGAGGCGGGGACGGGTGCGACGCCGCAGAGGGCTGCGAAGGACGCCTCCGTGCGCAGACGGTCGGGGTTTCCGCCGGCGGTGACCAGGAGCTGGGCCGCGGTGTCGGGGCCGACACCGAACGCAGCGCGCAGGCCGGGGTTGTTGTCGGTGGCGGCGGTGTCCAGGGCAGCGGTGAGAGTGTCGTGTTCCGCGGTCAGGGCCTGGACGCGGCGGGCGAGGGTCTTCAGCGCGGTCAGGAGAGCGACGCGCGGCCCGTCGCCGGTGGGACGGAGCCGGGAGATCGCGTCGACCTGCGTCTTGCCACGCAGGGCGGTGTACTTGACGCGGATGTCGTCCGGGGCGGTGATGAGGATGTGCGCGATCTGGTTCAACGTGGCGGTGCGTGCCTTGACGGCGGACCGGGCGGCGTTGTGGAGGGCGCGTATGCCGCTGACGGTGTCGTCCTTGGGAATGACCGATGCCCGGCCGGACAGCGCGGCGCGGGCGGCTGCGTAGGCGTCGATGGGGTCGGACTTGCCGATCCGGCGCCGCTCGGCCTTGTCTGGCCGGTTGACCTCGACCACGGTCAGGCCCGTGTGGCGGGCGGCCCGGGTGAAGCCGAGGCCGTAGGAGGAGGTCCCCTCGACGCCGACGGCGGTCACCGTGCCGTGGGCGTTCAGGAACGCGATCGCAGCGGCGTATCCGGCCGCCGTGGTCGGGAACTCGGCGTCGGCGACGTGGCCGCCCCGGTCGGTGATGACAGCAACGTGGATCGTGTCCGCGTGGGAGTCCACTCCGCCGAACACCGCATCCTGTCCTGTGGCGGGCGTGGTTATCACGGTCATCCTGTCAGCTGCCTTCCGGGCCGGAGGTGACGCCGGCCGGGTGGGTCAGACAGGACATTGAGGGGGCCTCTGGCCAAGCTCCTATCAGGTCATGTTCCACCTGGCCGGAGCCATGGAGAACGGGTCCCGGCGGCCGGACAGAACAGTCGCAGGACAGCCCAGCAGGACGTCAGTCAGACCCTGAGCCACGACCACCGGAACCCGCTACGAGTATCAATGTCAGACCTCTGCGACATGCTCACCCGCATAAACGAAGACGTCTTCTGGCAGCTCATCGAGGACTGCAGGCCCACAGAACCTGACCCGGACGCCGAGGTCCTTGCAGCCACGCTGACCGAGCGGCTCGCCTACTCCCCATTGTGGCTGGTCATCGACTTTGCCGAACAACTGTCATGGGCGCTCTACCGACTGGACCGCAAGGAATACGGACACGACCTGTCCAGTGACGCCTTCCTCTACACCCGGGCCGCGGTCGTCGCCGGCCGTACCGCATTCGACAGCGTCCTCCAGGACCCGGCGGCCTTCACTCCTTACGCCATCGACCTCATCTGGGCCGAGCCCCTGCTCTACACACCGGACCGGGCATACGAACGCATCACCGGGGAGGAATGGGATCGTGATACTCGCTACTCCTACGAATCCTGCTCGAACACCGAGGGCTGGGCTGATTGAACAGCATCGTCTGCGGCTGGTTACGAACTCCAGCGCCGTTGATCGTCCTTACGGAATGTGCGCCAGAACCCGAAACTCGTGAACAAAGCCAGCAAAGCGCACATGTTCCGGCGAACCCGTGCCAGGTGCTGCCGAAAATTCACGGGTTCGATGATGCCGAGGAGGCTGCCCAGTCGCCTCGATGTTCGCGCCACGCGGTCCTGAGAGCTTCGAGTTCGGCTCGGGGGAAGTCCTCACCCCACTTGCTGCGGTATGCGCTCTCGCCGTACTCCCTCACGACCTCGTCGAAGCAACGGATCACTGCTCGGGTCACGACATCGATGTCCTGCTGGGTGGACCAGATCTCGTTCCCCGTGTTGTCGTGGGCACTGCCGTTGGCCAGCGCCAGCAGGCGGATCCACACGTGGGTGTCTTCACGGTAGAAGATCCATCGAAAGATGGTGGGCTCGGCCTCGAACTGCGCTCGGCATTCGATCTCGCCAACGATCAGACGTGTTACTGCCGTCAAAAGATCTTCGGGGGCAGTGGTGACATAGGAGGCTGTGACTTCGGCTTCCGCCTGGTGGTCACTGACGATGCAGTCGGCCCAACCACGTCCGGACAGGACCCAGGCGAGTCGCAGGTGGGCCATCGTCGTTTCCCTTCTCCGGGCACAGGTTCCCTGTGCTGATCGCCGAGGGCCTCTCTCACACATCCGAGTCTGGGGGATGGCGAGACTGCTGACCAGCGGATTCCCTGGGCCTCGACCTGCCCTCAGCGATCGGGCAGACGCCCGGGGTCGACATGGTCAGCGAGATGGATCAGGGTGACTTGCGGGTCCATGCCGAAGGCCGCGGCGACGAGCTTGGGAGTCATGGTGTTCACCAGGTCGACGAGCCGGGTGCTGCGAATCATTCGGGGTGGGAAGCCGCAGTCGTCAAGAACGTGGGAAAGACAGGTGTCGGCGTACACCCCCGAACGTGGCCAGTGCGGTACAGCCATACGTCCCCGCCCTAAAGGTGGCCGTGCGCGTATCGGGGAGCCAGGGCCATTCGACTTCTCAGGCCCGCGGGGGTGTCAACCATCGTTCGGCGCGGCCCTGTTTGTCGGGGTCTCCAGAGCGGCGGGCGTGGGCCAGCAGTCGGGCGCGCAGTGGTTCGGGGAGGCTGGCGATGTCCCGTTTCTGGCGTGGGCGGGTTTTCCAGCCCACCAGATGCCGCACGGCTCCGGCGTCGTGCCGTTCCTCGGCCCGCGGGTCGGCAAGGGCGGCGAGCAGGTCGGCGATCGGCACCCTGCCGAGCAGTTCGCCAGGCACGCTCTCGTGGAGGGGGTAGCCGGAGCAGCGCCCGCTGCCGGATCCGTACCAGCCGAGCAGGGCCAGCACCCGCTCTACCGGGTCGGGGAACGTCAGGTGCAGTCGGTCGGTGAGTTCCGCGAGCAATTCGGGGGAGGGCCTGCCGCCGGTGCGGGAGAGGCCGAGGATCCGGTCGGCGGTCCCCTCCAGTGCGGCGGGCATCGCGGCCAGCCAGCCGCGCTCTTCTTCGGCGCCTTCCTGCGCTCGCTGCCGGTCCGCCTTGAACTGTTGCATGGGGCCGGGCATGCCGCGCCTGTCCAGCCAGGCCAGGAGCAGGCGGCCGTCGGCGAGGACGGCGTCACTCCCCCACTGCCCCCACCTCAGTGTCGCCCCGTGGTGCAGGACGACGACTGCGAGCCGCCCACCGTCCTGGCCGAACACCTCGAAGCGGACGTCTCCAAGGCACACGCAGCGGACCCCGGACAGTGATTCCACCGCCATGGCCGTCCTGAGCTGGACCGACTCCGCCGGGTCGGAGAGGTCCACCCGGATCTCTCCGACCGCCCCGAACCCGCTCACCGAGCTGACCTGGACCACGTGCGCTTGCTGCAGTACGCCATCCAGCGCTGTCGACCTGTCCATGAACCGATCCCTCCCCGCCTGGGCCGCAGATGCACAGGCCGCCCGATTCCACCGCAGCTCCCGACCGCCTCGCAACCCGGTTCCCCCGCGCCCGCAGTTCAGCGCGTACGCCGACGGGCGGGCGTCGCCGCACGATGCAGCTACGCCCGCCCTGGCCCAACCGCCCTACCCCGAGGCCGGCTGGCTATCGGCCGGCCCCGGCCACGCGGCGGCCAGACAGCCGAGGACGCTCGCTCGTACCGAGCTGGGTAGATAAAAGCCGTACGCCTACATGCGCAGCCTCTGACTGGCCGCCAGGGCTCGGGAGGATGTGGTGAGGCGGCGTCCTTCCGGGATGGTGGCCAGGCCGACCCGAGTGCGCTGGTCGAGCAGGCCTCGGATCCGCGAGGCGCTCGAAGGCTCCGGCCGCTCGCCCGGCGCCCCCGCGACATCGCTTCTCACTTCGGCGACATCACCATGGAGACCCCGTACGGACAGCTCTCCAGAGGGGCCGATACCGGCCTCATCCGCAAACTCGGCCCACCTCTACGCCGCCACGGCATGGGCCCCAACACCCCTTGCGTGACCTGCGAAAACATTAACCACCCGGCCTTGGGCCGAGACCCGGTCAAAGCCCGGCTTCGCCGGACGCCGACGGTTCGCCGTGGTGACGGTCACGGCGGAGTCAGGCCCGTCGTCGGCACGGGGCGCCGCAGACGGCATCCTGTGCCCTGGTTCCGCGGTGTCGGCCTGGTACGTCAAGCCTGGACTACTCGGGGCGGCGTGCTGTCGTGCGACCCGATACCGATGCTGTCCGATCCGCGGCGAGCCCCCAGCCGTGCCCTGTGACGAGACTGGGGGCTCGCCCCGTACAAGACGGTGGTGTCAGTCGCCGGCCTTCACCTTGGCGGCGGTGGCACCCGTGGCGGCCGCCGTCGAGGGCTTGAGCTGGACCCAGCCCGCCTTGCTCGGCGCGCCCTCTTCGTTGAGGAGAAAGAGCATGTAGTGGCCGGGCGGGGCCGCGGCGGCGGTCGGTGGGGCCTGAAGCTCCAGGAAGTTGCCGCTGCGGCTCTTGATGCGCAGGTCGAGGTGTCGCTGGCTGGTGTTGATCGAGTGGGTCGCGGTGGTCGGGGCCAACAGCACGGCGCGGGTGACCTCGCTGGGCGTGTTGGTGCTGACCGTGATCTTCTCGTTGTACCCGACGCTGGGGTTGAAGATCAGGCCGAGCGAGGGGCGGCTGCCCTGGTGGAGGTAGGCCGGTTCGTAGATCTCGATGCTGCCGTTGTTGTTGTCGGTGATGTCGGGGTCGTTGGCGAGCTGCTGGAGCTCGTCGCCCGTGACCATGACGCGGCCGTCCGGGAGGACCACGGCGTTGGAGTGGTAGCCGCGCGGCAGCCGCTGGACGGGGCCGAGTTTCCAGTCGCCGTTCTCGTCGCGCAGTTCGACCTGGCGGTACTTCAGGTCGGCGTTGGGGTTGTACGGTCCGTTGCCGTAGTCACGGATGTCGAAGGCGCCGTTGACGGTGAGCAGGTTGCCGTTCGGCAGGAGCAGGGTGTCGTCCTGGGTGCGGCCGAAGGCGCGGGGCTTCTCGGTGTTCCACTTGCCGCCGGCCAGCCGGTAGGTGTTCGGGTCGTCGCGGTCTCCGCCGAGGACCAGGACCGAGTCGGGGCCTCTGAAGCCGGCCGGCAGGGGGACCGCGGAGCCGTAGTTGCGCCTCCACTCGCCGCCGTCCGGGCCGGGCTTGGCCTTGTTGACGTCCGGGCGGTTCGGCAGGTCGGTCTTGGTGTCGGCGGCGGTGTCGAAGAGCCATTGCTGGTCCACGGAGCGGCCGAGTCCGTAGATCTTCCCGTCGCGCAGCGAGAACAGGTGCGGGTAGTCCCACTTGAACGGGGCTTCGGTCGTGAGCTTGTCCACTCCCCAGCCGATTGGTTTGACCGACTTGTCGAAGGGCACGGGGTGGGTCACGGCGGGGAAGCGCTCGACGAGCGGGGTGGGGGTGCCCCAGCCGAGCTCCGACTGGCCGGACATGATCACCTGACGTCCGTCGGCGCCGGTGACGACGCTCGGGTACCACCGGCCGACGGACATGTCCTTGTTCAGGTACCACTCCTCCGCCCAGGGGTCGAAGACCAGGGACAGCTTGGCGCCGGAGCCCCCGTTTCCGCCGAGGTTGCCGCCGAAGACGCCGAGCATGCCGTTGGGCAGGTAGGAGTGGCCGGCGCAGAAGAACGGGGCCGGGCGGGGCTCGTTCTTGCCGTCGGGCATGTTGATGACCGGTGGCTTCTTCTCGGTGAACGCGCCGGCGCCGGTCCCCTTGGCGGGGTCCCAGATCCAGGCGCGGCCGGCGTTCGGCTTGCCGATCGTGTCGGTGGGGGCCGGCTCTTTCTGCGGGTTGGTCTCGATCCGCTCGAAGGAGAACAGCAGGACCTTGCCGGTCGGCAGCAGTGCGATGTGGGCCGCGAAGTCGGGGGACTGGAAGTACTCCCGGAACCGGCCGAACTCGGCGGCGTCGAAGCCCGCGTTGGCCTTCTCCTGAGAGGCCGTCAGTGCCTTGAGCCGCTCTGTGCGGGTGGTCTGCGGGTACTCGCCGACGTCGGCCAGTGCCTTCCGGGTACGGGCGTGCTCCTCCGCGTGCTCCTTGCCGAGCGTCGCCGCCTCGTCCGGGTCGACTGTGACCGGTGCGGTCGCCGCTCTGGAGGCGGGGCCGTAGGGAAAGGTGTCGCCCCCCTCGTCGTGCCCGGTGTGGGCGAGTACGGGGCCTGCCGACGCCAGGGCCATGGACGCGGCCATCGCGGTGGCGGCGCAGGCGGAGATCGCCGTGGCGAGCCGTCGGCGTACGGGCAGGGGCGGACTACTGCGGGACATGGGACTCCTTGCCGGAGAGGTGAAGGCGTATCAGCCCCGACCAGGGGACGCGTCGGGGCGGGCCGCGCCAGGACTGCCACCCGTTCACTCAAAGTGACATGCCTCAGCTTTCCGGCAGGTCACTCGGCTGTCACCCCGAAACATGCAGGCGGGTGACCGCGAGCGCCGAAAGCGCCCCCCATGCCTCGCGCGCCCCCCTACCAGCGCGTTTGTGCAAAACAAACGGGTGATGGACGGCTTCGTCGGCAGGTCGGCCACGGGAGGCCCACCTGGGCGCCGCGTACTTTGCTGATTACTCCGCGCAACAACGGTGTGGAGGTGTCGATCTTCTGGAGTGAGCATGGTGGACGACCTCAAGCTGCGTGACAGCGACGACATCCAGGGCGATGTGATCGCCGGCTTCAAGAAGGACCAGATGACCCTGCTGTTCCTCAAGTTCGAGGACGCGGCGCGGGCGCGTACCTGGGTCAAGGGCCTGGAACCGCAGATCGCCACGACGAGGCAGGTGGCGACCTTCAACGCCGCCTTCAGCAAGGCTCGAAAGGCCTCGGCCGGCGACGATCCGAGAACACTGAAGGCCACCTGGATCAACGTCGGTTTCACTTACGCGGGCCTGCGGGAGCTGAGCGGAAAGGACCCGCTGCCCTCGGTCAAGCCCGGCAGCGGCCTGGAGGCCTTCAAGCAGGGCTCCGACAAGCGGGCACTCGGGGACACCGGCGACAGCTCGCCGGAGATGTGGCTCTTCGGCAACGGCAGGGGCCAGGTCGTCCACGCCGTACTCACCGTCGCCTCCGACACCGTCCAGGACCTCCAGGCGACTGTCAGACAGCAGCGAGAGGCGTGCGCCGCGGCCAAGATCGTGATCGTTTTCCAGCAGGATGCCGCCACACTGCCCGGCAGCCGGAGGGGCAAGGAGCACTTCGGCTTCAAGGACGGCGTCAGCGAGCCCGGCGTGATCGGCTTCGACGAGCCGGACCCCGGCAAGCCCGAGTACGTCAAAGGGCACCACGGTACGCGGCTGATCCCGGCCGGCGAGTTCGTCGTCGGCTGCGACCGGGTCGGCGGTGTGCCGCACGAGACGCCGGACTGGGCCGACAACGGCACCTTTCAGGTGGTGCGGCGGCTCGGCCAGGACGTCCCGGGCTTCTGGTCCCAGGTCGCCGGGCAGCTGAAGGTGCTCAAGGAGGCCAAGGTGGTGCCGCCCGAGGCCACGTCGGAGTGGCTGGCGGCCCGCCTCGTCGGCCGGTGGCGCTCGGGCACCCCCGTCGCCACGTGCCCCCACGCCGACAGGCCCTCCAGCGCGCTGGCCGGTGAGGACAACGACTTCGGCTACCGCAACGACCCCGAGGGCTTCATCACGCCGCTCTTCTCGCACCTGCGCAAGACCAACCCCCGGGACGGCCTGCAGGAGAGGCCCGGCGATCCGCCGTTCGACGAGAACCCGGTGATGGACCGCCGCCGGATCATCCGCCGCGGCGCCCCGTACGGCGCACCCTTCGACCCCGCCTCGGAGGGGCCCGGCGGGCCTGACGAAAAGCGCGGCCTGCTCTTCGTCTGCTACCAGTCGGACCTCGTGCAGCAGTTCGAGTTCATCCAGAAGGCGTGGATCGACAGCCCCGACTTCCCACCCAACCGGACCAACAAGCCCGGCCCCGACGGCATGGTCGGCGCCGCCGGCACGCTCAGCTACGAGAGCCCCGGCAAGACCACCCGACTGAGCCTGAGCCAGTTCGTCGTGACCGAGGGGTCCGTCTACGCCTTCGTCCCCTCGCTGACGCTGCTGCGGCTGCTCGGCGACGGCCGGCTCACCGACAAGCCGCCCGCCGACGTCCGGCCGACCGACGCCTTCCTGCCCATCCCCGACATGCAGCGGATCAACGGCAAGAGCTGGTACTGGGCGTACGGGACGGGCGCCGACGGTGACGCCGTCTGCCGGACCCTCTCCATCGCCGACGGGGACGAGCACGTGGACGCCCGTGAACGCCCCGACCGGCCGCTGAGCACCTGGCCGTGCTACGCCGGAGTGAAGAAGGTCGACGCGATCCTGCCCGTCCCGGACGAGCAGCGGATCAACGGCCGCAGCCGGTTCTGGCTGTTCCACACCGTTGAGGGCAGGCAGGTCTACCGGAAGATCTCGATCGCCGACGGCGCCGAGTCCGGGCTTCCTTCCGAGCAGACCGCCACGATCGACCTCCCGGACCGCTCGCTCTCCGCCTGGGTCTCGTTCAACGGCATCGAGAAGGTAGACGCCTTCCTGCCGGTACCCGACCTGCAGCGGGTCGACGGCAAGAGCTGGTACTGGGTGTTCCACACCTTGATGGACCGTCAGGTATACCGCCTGGTCTCGATCGCCGATGGCAGGATGCACCGGGACAACCTCGAACGCGGCGACCGCGGCCTCGACCTGTGGCGATCACTGGCCGGGATCGCGCGGGTCGACGAATTCCTCGCGGTGCCGGACATGCAGCGGATCAACGGCATGAGTCTGTTCTGGGCGTTCCACCAGGACAAGTACCGGATCATCGTGATCCGCGACGGCCACGGCCACGAGGACCAGATCACGGTCGAGGACCGACCGCTGACGATGTGGAGGTCCCTGACAGGCTGACCAGCCCTGCCCCTGGCTCGGCTTCGGCTTCGGCTTCGGCTTCGGCTTCGGCTTCGGCTTCGGCTTCGGCTTCGGCTTCGGCTTCGGCTTCGGCTTCGGCTATGGATGGCCTGAACGATGATGCTTCTGGCTCCTGTTCACGCCGAAGTGATGGCTCTCATGTGACCCGATGAAATCAGCTGAGCCCCACTCTTCGACCGTCACCTCACCACCGGGCTGACCAGCAGCAGCCCCGGGCCGCCACAAGGCCATAACGCCCCACGGTCAGCACGGTGGTAACCATCCGTAACCTGCGTGGTAAGCCACGCGGTAAGCAGCCTGACCTGGGAGGTCCGCACTTACCACGGCTGCTCGGGGACATGACCGAGACCGGAGGCGGCGGTGCTGCTCGCGGGTGACGGGGCATCCGCGCCCTACGGGCGGGCGGCGCCGCGGATGCTCGTCGGCGGGGAAACCTGATGCTCTCCGGGCTTGGGTGTCGGGTCACTTCAGGAGGCCGGTGAAGGCGGCGGTGGAGGCGGCCGCAAGGGTGAGCACCGCGGTGAAGGTGAGGGCGGCGCGGGTGAGGGCGGCGGGGTAGGTGGCGCCGTCGAGTCGGGCGAGCTTGCCCGCGCCGGCGGCGGCGAGCAGCGCGATCACGAGGACGAGGGCGGTGGTGAGGAGGATGAGGGCGAGGTTCACGGCAGGCTCCCGGTAGGGGTGGGGGTGCTGGCGTGATCGAAGGTCGCGGAAACGGTGTTCGCCGTGGTTCAGGCCGGACGATGATGAACACCGTCGAACACCTCAGGGTCGGGGGAGCAAGCAGGTGAACGAGGAACAGGAACTGGTCGGGGAAGCGGCTCTCGCCGAGCTTCGCAAAGAACTCAGTGACGCCATGGCGCGGCGTCGGTTGAGCAAGGCGCAGGCTGCCGGTCTCGCGCAGCTGGGGCGTACGACCGTCTGGGCGGCATTCCGCGACGGTGGGCCCGTTCCCTCTGATCAGACAGTGGCTGCGTTGGCGAAAGTCCTGCACCTCGGCGTGGAAAGAATGCTGGGGTTGCGCAGGTCCGCCATGGTGGAGGGCTCTGTCTCCACGACAGGGACGGCCGGGACGGCTGCACCGGGTCCTGGACGGCCCATCGGCGAGTGGGATCCGCATGTGCTGGAGGTGCATCCTGCTGTACCCGCTTCGATCTGCGAGGGCAGTCCTGGCCCATCCGGAGATCCGGTGCTTGCCGGCTACGTGCGGCGGGAGCACGATCGCTTGCTCGCCACACTGGTGGATCAGGCGGCAGCGGGGCGCAGCCGGATGACGGTGCTGGTGGGATCGTCGTCGACGGGTAAGACGCGGGCTTGTTGGGAGGCGGTACAGCCTCTGGCCGTTGAAGGCTGGCGACTGTGGCATCCCTTCGACCCGACCCGGGCCGAGGCAGCACTTGCCGACCTGGTGAGCGTGGCGCCGCGCACGGTGATCTGGCTGAACGAAGCCCAGCACTACTTGGGGGACAGAGAGCACGGTGAGCGGATCGCGTCCGCGCTGCACCGTCTGCTCATCACTCCTGAGCGTGGCCCGGTCCTTGTGTTCGGAACCTTATGGCCTGAATACGCCCGCCAGTTCACTGCACTGCCCGCAGCGGGTGCTCCCGACCCGCACAGCCGGGTGCGTGAGCTGCTTACCGGTCGCATTCTGACCATCCCGGAGGCTTTCGACGCCGCAGCTCTTGCAGGCGCCGCCGCGCTCGCCAAAAGCGGCGACGCGCTACTGGCCGACGCGCTCACCCGTTCTGACCGGGACGGACGTGTGGCACAAGACCTGGCGGGCGGTCCCGCTCTGCTTGAACGATTTCGCCATGCTTCACCGGCCGGTCGTGCACTGCTGGAAGCTGCGATGGACGCGCGCCGCCTGGGTGTCGGCCTCCACCTTCCGGCTGCGTTCCTGGCCGGCGCCGTGGCCGATTACCTCAGTGATCCTGAACGCGACCATCTGCCCGACGACTGGGCCGAACAGGCCTTCGGCGAGCTTGCCGACGGGGTCCACGGCAAGCACAGTGCTTTGCGCCGTACCACGCCGCGCGCGGGACAACGCCCGTCTACCCCTGCAGCGTCCTACGTGACACCGCCGTATTTTCCGGGGCCGCTACTCCGGCTTGCCGACTACCTCGAGCAGCACGGAAAGGCCACCCGGGAGCACGTATGCCCGCCCGCCTCCTTCTGGCACGCCGCCCACGATCACCTCACCCATGCCGACGACCTCTCCAGCCTCGCCAAGGCAGCCGATCGGCGCCACCGTCTCCAATGGGCTCACTTCCTTCACCGTCGCGCCGCTCACCTCAAAAGGTTGTACACGCCGTCTCCCGCCCGGCAGGAACGCAAAGCCGGTGTTGTCGCGGGCTCCGAGACCGTGTGGGCCGGGGCAGACGACTTCGACTACGGCCCGACCTTGTTCGGTCTGGCCATGGAATGTGAGCAGGCCGGAGATACGGCGGGGGCCGAAGCCTTCTACCAACAGGCAGCCGACGTCGGCGACAGCGCCGCCCTGTCCCATCTGGCCAGAATCCGGGAGGAGGCAGGCGACCACGACGCCGCCGAAGCCCTGGCCCTGCAAGCAGCCGACCGTGGCAACCGCTACGTCCTGTCACGGATGGCCATGGTGCGAGAGATGACCGGGGATCAGGAGGGCGCAAAGGTGTTCTACCGGCATGCGGCTCGTCGAGGCGACAGTGTCGCTCTTTCCTACCTGGCCCAGCGGCTGGAGGAAGTGGGCGATGTCGAAGGGGTCGAATCCTTCTATCAGGAAGCGGCCTTCCATAACGACAGCTTTGCCCTGGCCCACCTGGCCAGGATCCGGGAGGAGGCCGGCGACCACGACGCCGCCGAAGCCCTGGCCCTGCGAGCAGTCCGCCTCGACGACAGCTTCGCGCTGTACGGTCTTGCCCAGCGAAGGCTTGCTGCCGGCAACCTGCACGGTGCCGAAACGCTGTACCGGCAGGCGGCCGACCTTGGCGACACCCAGACCCTGGTCCGGCTGGCCACGATGCGGGCAGAGGCCGGCGACCTGCGTAGCGCCAACGCTCTTTATCGTGAAGCAGCCGATCGCGGCGGCAGCAAAGTGAACAGACCCGTCTTCGACAAACTGTGGCCACACGGGCTGGACCCAGACGGTACACCGACACCGCGATGGAACAGCTCATAGCTATGCCTCGGTGACCAGCAATTTTGCCATGATCCCTTGAGTTTGCCTGACGCTGCTGCGGACCGTTGTGAGCGGTGATGGTGCTGGTCATGCAGACCGATGCACCGTTCTGGCGCTCGCTGGTGTTCGAGGGGATCGACGGGGTGGAGGTCGAGGCGGTTGCGGCCTCATTCGGCACGGTCGAGGTGGTGGCCAGAGGCCGCGCCGCCGGGGCTGCGTGTCCGGACTACGGCCGCTTTTCGAGCCGAGTCCACGACCGACACCAGCGCAGACTGAGGGACCTTCCGCTCGCTGAACAGGGCTTTGCGATCCGGCTGACGGTCCGGCGCTTCATCTGCGGGTCGGCGGACTGCCCGCGCCGGACGTTCGCCGAGCCGTTCTCCCGGCCGGCCGTCTCGCACTCCCGGTTCACCACGCGGCTCAACCACGCCCTGGAGCGGGTGGGGATCGCCCTGGCGGAGAGGGCCGGTGCTCGGCTGGCGGCCCGGCTGGGCTTCGGCGCGGGACGCATGACCTTGCTACGCAGGGTCATGGCACCGCCTGATCCGCAGTTCACCACACCGCGCGTGCTGGGCGTGGACGACTTCGCTATCCGCCGCGGCCAGACCTACTCCACCGTCTTGACCAGCGTCGAAGACCATCGCGTGGTCGATGTGCTCCCGACGCGCGAAGCCGGGCCGCTGGTCGCCTGGCTGATCCGCCATCCTGGCGTGGAGATCATCTGCCGGGACCGGGCGGGTGCCTATGCCGAGGGTGCGCGGCGCGGTGCTCCCGATGCTCTGCAGGTAGTCGACCGGTTCCATCTGTGGCAGGACCTCGGCCGGGCCGTGGAGACCTGCGTCGCCGCCCATCGCGACTGTCTGAGCAACCCGATGCCCAGCGGCATGCTGCCGCAGGACACCCAACCGGCTTCCGATCAGCCGCGGAACGACGCGGAGCCCGTCGGCCGGCGGGCCGAGCGCAAGAAGGCCGTACACGCCCTGGTCCACGAACTGCTCGCCCAGGGCCACTCACGCCGGGCGATCGCCCGGCACCTGGGCTGGGGCCTGAACACCGTGCTCCGGTACGCGAACACCGCACGCTGGCAGGACACCATCCAGGGGAACCGGCCCCGGCCCCGGCCCAACAGGCTGTACCCCTACAAGCCCTACCTGTAACGGCGCTCCGCCAAGGGATGCACCAGCGTCACCCGGCTGTACGGCGAGCCGGCCGCCGAACAGGCTCCCATCATCTACGGCATGGTCCGCGCCCACATCGCCACCCTGCGCGGGGCTCCTCCGTCTCATCGCTCCGGCCGCCGACGGTACGGCAGGTGACCGGCTGGCTCACCCGACACCCCGCCGCCCTGAGCGAGGAAGACCGCATCAGCCCGAAGGAGGTCCTCGCCCGCTGTCCCGAACTGGACACGGCCGCCGGACACGGCCGCGACCTCGGAGATACTCACCGACCGCCTCGGCGCCACCCTCCCTGCTTGGATCGACGCAGTCGACGCCAGCCAGCTGCCCGGGCCCACCGGCTTCGCACTCCACCTGCTCCGGGACCTCGACGCCGTGACCGCCGGCCTCACCCTGGACTGGAGCTCCGGCAGCATCGAGGAAGCGGTCAACCGCATCAAAAAGATCAAGCGGCAGCTCTACGGACGGGCCGGATGCGAACTACTCCGCAAGATGATCCTGCTCCAGTGACCCTCTCAGTCCAGGGTCCCCTGCTGCGGGGGCAGCAGTCCGTCGGTGCCCACGACGGGCAAGATGGGTGCCTGCCGGGCAGCGAGTCGGGTTCTGGCAGGCTGACCAAGTGAGCGGGAATGTAGAGGCGTCCGGCGACCGGTTTCGAGATCGTCGCGAACGCAAGTACGGATATGACTTCCTCGATGAGGTTCTGGTGCACTGTCCTCGGTGTGATGGGTGCGCCACTGTCACGCCCCACCCCGGAGTCTCCGCGGATGAGAAGGTCGCCGGCTACGGGAGCCTGGATCTCCATCGGCGGCTGCGGTGCACCGCGTGCGGCTTCTTCAAGGATCGGAAGGTCGACTCTGCTGTCGTGGGCAGCCCTGTCGATCCTTACTTCCAGCGACCGGTGTGGTTGCAGACGAGCTGCTGTGGACACGTACTGTGGGCCTACGACGTGCGCCATCTCGATCTACTGGAGGCCTACGTGGCGGCCAAGGCTTCGTGAGCGCGGAGAGCATGTGCCTTGGGCTCCGATGAGTCTGGTCGAGCGGCTTCCCACCTGGCTGAAAGTCGCGAAGAACCGGACCGAGATTTTGCGGACGATCAGGCGCTTGCGCTCCACACTGCCTGCTGGTGGGTGATCGAACACGCGGGGCCACCGCACAGGAACGGCCGACGGGTGTCCATCCGGCCAGTATGCAGGGGCCAATCACACCCGTTCGATGACGAGTCAGCGCACGTCAAGCGGTCTGGACACCCTCTGCGACTGCTCCCCAAGATCTGTGCCAGAACCCAGTAGGGTTCTGGCGTACTTTCCGTGAAGTCGTACAGGACCTCGGTGTCCGAGGCTGGCAGCCTTGGTAAACCGGCAGGTCAGCAGCTCGTCCAGAGGGCGGTGCGAGCCCCGGTCGGCGTGGTTTCACGGAAGTCGTGCCAGAACTCAGAACCCAGAACCAGAACCTGAACCAGAGCCAGAGCCCGAAGTCGTGAACAAAGCCATCCTCGCGTCTGCGGGGATGCCCCTATGTGTCTCGCCTTCGCCGGCCCCGGTGGGCCTGCCGTCGAAGTACCCGGGGCTCATCCTGCCGCCGTGCGGCGCGACGACCAGCGCGGGCGGTCCGGGCCCGGCCTCGGGCCGGGGCGCTGACTCGGCCGGCAGCCCTGGCACGGGCGCCTTCCGACCGGCCCCCGAGCGTCACCCGGCGTTCCCCGGGCGACACCCGCGACGACACGACGCTCATCCGCTCTCCCCCTCCCACCCGCCACCGAAGCCCCCCACCCACCCACCCCACCCACCCCCTCAAGACGCGCCGTTCCAGGACTCGGTGAGCTTCCCGCCTCTTCCCGCAGAAACATCGGCGCCCCGCAAACCCGCGACAGAGAAGTGTGAGAAAGGGTGGGCTCCGCGGGTCCGGCGTTTCCGAGCCGGACCAGCCGGACCAGCCGGATCAGTGGATCACTTCGCGCTCCCACCGCTCGCGCGGCTGGCTGTGCAGACGCCAGTAGTGCTCGGCGATGTCCTCGGGGTCGTACGCCGTCCTGGGCGCGACCGCGCCGCCGACGGTGACCGTGGCGACGTGCACGCCCGACGGCCCGTACTCCGTGTCGAGCAGCTCGACCAGGGCCCGCACCCCGGCCTTACCCAGCGACAGGCTCACGTACGGCGGCTTCATCTCGGGCATCCCGCCGGTGACGACGAAGGTGCCCCGCCCGCGCCGGGCCATCCCGGGCAGGAGGTGCGCGGCGGTGGTGAGGGCGCCGAGGACGTTGACCGCGTACGTGTCCAGGTGGGCGCGGTGCGGGAGTTCGCCGACGGCGTCGGGTCGGATGACGGCCGCGTTGTAGACCACGACGTCCGGTTCGCCCAGCTCGCCGACAGCCTCGTCGAGGGCGGCGCGCAGGGCTGTCTCGTCGGCCACGTCGGCGGTGAGCGGCACGGCCCGCACCCCCAGCGCCCCGACGGCCTCTGCCGCCGCCGCCACGGTCTCCTTCGCCCGCGCGACCAGCCCGACCGGCAGCCCCTCCCGCGCGAACCGCCGCGCCACGGCCTGCCCGATCCCCGGCCCCGCCCCGATGACCAACGCCCCACCCATGACCGCTCCTCCGTCTCGACGTTCAACGACGTTGAGGACAACCCCACTTGATCGCCCTGTCTTCCCGGGAGGCAAGGCGATGTCAGAGCCGCCTGTCAGGATCGCGGCATGAGCGATGTGAAGGATCTTGTCTCCCGGGTGGCAGCGCGGGCCGCGGCGACCTCGGGTCCGATGTCCCCGGAGGCGAGCAGGGAAGAGGTGCCCGCGGCGGAGCGGGCGCTCGGCTTCCGCCTCCCGGCGCTCCTCGTGAGCCTGTACCGGGACGTGACCAACGGCGGCGTCGGCCCCGACCACCAGCCGTGTGAAGCTTCCCCTTGATGCTGGACGCCTGGAGACTGGGACGTGAGGTTCCAGAGGAAGTAGTGCCAGGCGGTGGCTTTGTTTGTGAGTTACGTTTCCGGTCCAACTTCTGGGCTCTGTCGCTATTTTTTGGGGGTAGTTGGGCAGTTATCACGCGTGATGGTTAACGAGCTGGTGCGTGATAGCGGTGGAGTCGTGTTTGCCTGATCGGAGTCGTGGTCACGCGGTGGCGGTGCGGTCGGAGACGAGGCCGGCGATGGCCCGGTAGGTGACAGGCAGAACCTCTCGCCGGTGGGTCCAGCGGGTCGGCTGCTTCCAGCGCTTGTGGTCAGCGAGTGCGTGCTCGACGGTGATCCGCTTCGACGAGTGTCGGTGCCGGGCTTCCTCTCTGACCGCGTGTACGTGCGGCAAAGCGATCTTGTTCGGCTTTCTGGGCGGTGTGATCGCTTGGCCGGGGTGGTCGCGTCTGAGGCCGAGGTAGCCGTCATCCAGAAGCACTTCCACGTCCGGGAAGTGCTGGAAACAGGTCCCGATGCCTTCGTTGCGTGTGGCGGTCGCATCGTGCATCCGCCCTGCGCGGGGCTCGGTCCGCCGCACCGCCCCGGCCGCCGACGGTACGGCAGGTAACCGGCTGGCCCACCCGCCACCTCACGGTCCTGGCCGAGGAGGACCGGGCCGGTCTGAAGGACGTCCTGACCTGCTACCCCGAACTGGACACGGCTGCCGGGCGCGTCCGCGACTTCGGCGAGATGCCCAGCAACCGCCTGGGCGTCACGCCCCCACCTGATCGACGCCGTCAAAGCCGGCCAGCTGCCGGGCTCACTGGCTTCGTACTCCACCTGCTCCGAGACCTCGACGCCGTGACCGTCGGCCTCACCCTGGACTGGAGCTAGGGCAGCATCGAGGGCGCCGTGAACCGCATCAAAAAGATCAAGAGACAGCTCTACGGCCGGGCCGGATTCGAACTGCTACGCAAAATGATCCTGCTTCAGTGACGCACGGCAGCGACTCCCCAGGATCTTTACGAACGTCGTCGAGCCGGTGGGCGGGGTCAGGCCGGGGAGATGGTGGGCGATATCGACGTAGTAGGCGTAGTCGCCGCTTCAGGTGAGGTTGGCGAGCACGGTGACGGCGGTGATGGCCGGGTCAGCGGCCACCCGGCAGGTCCACTGGCCCGGCCATCTGAACGAATGGCGAAGTCCAGGTGGCTGCCTGCTACACCACCCCCGTCTTCGTACGAACGTCCGTACCGTCCCGGCCATGGAATGGATAACCGCTGAGAACGTCATCGCCGTGGGCACGGCCCTCATCGGTGTCTTGGTCACGCTCGCCGCCGTCTGGATCGACCGGTTCTCGCCGCAGCGCCAGCGCCTCGCCTACCGCGTCCAGCTGAACACTCCGCTCCACCGGGACACCACCAGCGAGGACAGCGAGATCCAGACCGTTCGGGCGGGCGACATGAGCGGGGTGAGCAGCCCCGCCGACGGCTCCACCCTCGTCCTGCTCCGGATCGAGAACGACGGGGACCTCGACATCGAGACCGGGGACTATCGGGACGCCGTCGACCCGCACGGGCTGCGCGTCACCTTCGGGCGCACGAACCAGCCGGGCGGTGAGAGCGTGGTGGTCCAGGGCGTCGTCGCCACGATCCCGCCCGGCCTGGGCGACATCCGGACCACCATGGAAGGCACCCCCCGGGACAGCGATCCAAGAAGGCTGATGATCGAGGGGAACACGGTGGTCCTCGTACCCAAGGTCCCTCTCAAGCGCGGCCAGTACTTCAAGCTGCTCGTCCAGCTCTCCCGGCCCGTGACCGACGGGGACATCAAGATCACCGGCGGGCTCGGGAGCAACCCGACGCGGAACCGCTCCACCACCGTCGACGAAAATCCGCCCCGGTTCAGCTCCACCGCCCGGACCGTCACCATCGTCCTCACCGCCTGTGTGGTGGCGCTGGCCGCGATCATCGTCCGGGAGCAGACACCGCCTCCCATCGGTTGCGCCACCGGCACCCTCACCGTCACGGGATCGACGGCCTTCGCCCCCGCCCTGCGGGACATCGAGAAGGCGTACGAGAAGGACTGCGAGGGCTCCGACATCATCGTGGACGTGCACGGCTCGACCGCCGGAATACGAAAGTTGGCCGAGATCGGGGCGAAGGCATCCAAGGGCACGCCGACCGTCGTCGCCCTCTCCGACGGACGCAAGCCCGACGGCTACCCGGAGCTGCGGGAGAACATGGTCGCCGCCTCCCTTTTCACACTCGTCCTCAACGACGGAATCCCCCTCGACGACCTCACCCTGGACGAAGTCCGTCGTATCTACCAGGGCGAGATCACCAACTGGAAGCAACTGGTCCCCGGCCTCGACCGGCCGGTGCTGCTGGTCAGCCGGGACGCCAACTCCGGTACCCGGCAGGTTTTCCAGCGCCGGGTCCTCGATCGCAACGAACCCGCGAACTCCTCGCAGAACTGCCAGACCCTCGATGACCACCGGGCGAAGGTCATCCGCTGCGAACTCGACTCCACCGAACAGGTCCTGACCACCGTCGTCAAACTCCCCGGGGCCGTCGGCTACTCCGAACTCCGCGCGACCGAGGGGCGCAAGGGCCTGCACAAGGTGGCCGTCGACGGGCGGCGGGCCATCGTGGAGGAGCTCGGTGAGTCCAGCTATCCGTACCGGGAGATCGAGTACGCCTACACCTGGGGCGTACCTCCCGCCGGCTCGCTGACCGCCAGCTTCCTCACCTATCTCAGCCGGGGCGGCGGCCAGGACGTCATCCGCACTCACGGCCACCTGCCCTGCGCCACCCCGAAGGGGCTGAAGATCTGCGGGGACGCCTGACGCGTGGTCTGGCATGCTCTGACGACGCGAAGCCGCAGCCTCGACCTCGCCCCATGCCCTACCTGGACCTATCCCTCGGTCATCTCGGCCGTAGTCCACTCAACACACACGACTGGGCCAGAACCCGCGGTAGCGAGTTCCCCCGAAATAGACACCTGTCGTGTGAGGGCTCAGGACATGTCTGATGCTGTGCAATCGAGACACTCCTGACAGTGACTTGGGTCGTCCCGACTCTGATGCTGTGGAGAAGGACGCGGTTGACCAGCGGCATCGTGACTGGCTGGTCGAGCAGAGGTACCGGGTGGTCCTTGAGGTACTGAACGGGGCACCGGTCACCGAGGTAGCCATCCGCTACGGGGTCTCGCGGCAGTCGATCTATGCGTGGAAGGCCCAACACGCCGCCGGCGGCTTCGCTGCTCTGAAGGAACTGTCCCGACGGCCTCGGTCGAGCCCGACACGCCTGCCGGCCGAGGTCGAGGCACTGGCCTGTGAAATGCGTCGGGCCCATCCGCGGTGGGGAGCCCGCGGGATCGCCCGCGAGCTCGCTCGCGCCGGGGTGCCCTCGGCACCGTCGCGGGCAACCGTTCACCGGGTGCTGGTCCGCAACGGCCTGGTCCGACGTCAAGAACAGCAGCATCGGCGCAAGTACAAGCGGTCGCAGCGCGAGGCCCCGATGCATCTGTGGCAGCTGGACCTGGTCGGCGGGATCCTCCTGGTCGACGGCCGTGCATGCAAGATGCTCACCGGCATCGACGATCACTCCCGGTTCGTGGTTGTTTCCGAGGTCCTGGCCGTGCCCTCGGGGCGGGCCGTCGCGGACGCCTTCGTGCGGGCGATGCGGACCTACGGAGTGCCGTCCGAGGTCCTGCCCGACAACGGCAAGCAGCGCACCGGTCGGTTCACCCGGACCGGCCCGACGGAAGTCCTGTTCGAACGGGTCTGCCGGGAGAACGGCGTCATTCCGAAGCCGACCAAGCCGTACTCGCCGACGACGACAGGGAAGATCGAACGCTGGCACCTGACCTTGAGGAGAGAACTCCTCGACGCCTCGGGCCCGTTCCTGGACCTGCCCACCGCGCAGAACGCCCTCAGTGCATGGGCGCACGCCTACAACCACTCCCGCCCACACCAGGCACTGGAGATGGCAACGCCGGCGAGCCTGTTCCGGCCAGCCTCGCAGCCCGAAACGACCACCGTCATCCCGCGCCCTCGTCAGGCCACGGCAAAGAAGACCTCGCCCACGGCGGATCTTGCGGAACCGCTTCTCATGCCGTCTGCCGGGGCGCTCGAGTTCGACACTGTCGTGGCCGCCAGCGGTCAGCTCGCCGTCCTGCCGTCCGTCCAACGCATCAAGATCGGGGCGGAACTCGCCAAGCAGCGGGTCACCCTGCGACTGAATGGACATCTCCTGCGCGTCATCCACGACGGCCTGCCGGCCAGGACACTGCCCTCTCCTCTCCCCGCCGACACGCGCAGGAAGTTCCATGGAGCCCGCGTTGCGGACACCGAACTTCCGGCGACCGCCCCGGGCCGATCAGCGTCGAACGGAAGGTTCCGCGCGATGGCGTGGTGATGGTCGCCCGCCGGAGACTGCGCGTCGGACGCACCTACGCAGGGAAGATCGTCACGATCTACGTTGAGGACACCCACTCCCGCGTCACCCTCGACGGAACGGAGCTGGCGCTCCACCACCGCAAAGACCAGCACCCGGTCATCCGCTGGAAGGCAAAGATCCACGCACCCAAGACCTGATCTCTGTCCAGCAACTCCCGGAACTACCAACCACGTCCTGAGACAGCCACGAGTGTCCTGGGACGGATGTGTCCAAGATCTTCTGAGACCTCACACCACAGGAATCTCTGCCGGAACAAAGCCGTACAGGCCCGCCCCTCCCCAAGGCGCAGGATCGTACGGTTCCCGACGGCCTGCGTCTCGGGGAGTACCGGACGGGCCCGGCATCCGGGTCTCCGCCCTCGGGAGGGGTGGAGACCCGGTCGGCGCCTGGCTAGCTCTCTTCGAGCAGCCCTGCGGCAACCTGCTGAAGGATCTCCGCCGACGAGACACGCGCAGGCCGTTCGAGGTCGACCCGCAGGTCTGCCACGACCGCGCCTACTCCCGTGCCTCGCTTGAAGTACTGCCGGATGAAGGCGCCGCACTGCCCTGCAGCCAAGCCGTCGAAGGACAGGTCCATCAAGGCGGCGGCGTCATGCAAGGGCACCTTGTGCTTGCCGCTCCCCCGCTGGCCCTGGAGCAGGTCACCGCCCGCCGCAGCCACGCGGTCATCGCCCAGACCGACTCCCCCTCGCTCTTCCCCGGCGGCCGGCCCGGCCGACCGATCAGCGCCTGGGCGATGAGCGAACGACTCCGCAAGCTGGGCATCCGGCTCGCGGCAACCCGCTCCACCGCGTTGTTCCAGCTCGCCACCGCGCTGCCCGCAGCGATCCTCGCCCGCACCCTCGGCATCCACATCAGCGTCGCCGTCAAGGGGCAGCGAGCCGCCACCGGAGACTGGGGCGCCTACGCCGCCGAAATCAGCCGCCGCTCAGCCGCCGCTCAATCCCGCTCACCAACCCCCCTCGCTCACGGCACAGAACCACGGCAACCTGGCCGTACGTAAGATCACTCGCAGCTCTCGTCCGACGGACCGACTCTGGGGGTGGAAATGCATTTCCGGCGGAAACACATACGCACCTTGGCAGGGCTGACGATCCTTGCCGTTGCGACTACTTCCTGTAGTGGTGATGGTAGGCGTGACGTTCCTTGTAGAGGAATCGCGGTGTATCCGACCTACACCACTGAGACCGCCGCAGCGCTGATCTCGGACCCAAGCAGTGTCGACAGGTTCAAGGAGGCTGTTGCCCGGCATGGGGATGAGGCCGAGCGCCGGGCGGTTGCGCATGTCACACGGCTGGCGGAGCCGTTCGAGGGACCGGAATTCGACCTTGTGACTCTTCACGTCGATACGGACGTGGCGGCTCCCCCACCGATCGACTACTCCTCGGAAGAGCCTCAAGAGGAGAACAGGAAATCCTTTGAGCGGTGGGAATCAGAAGGAGAGATCATCGTTCGCGCTTTGAGCAAGTGGTGGCGCGGAGACGACGAGTCAAAGCCTGACTCGCCCCCCTGGGTCTGGGTCCAGTACCAGGGGGGCGGCTCCATGGCCCGAGATCTCTTCAAACGACGGTTCGAGTTCTGCATGCCAACCGCCGGCTCCTCTACCGCTGCCCAGTGACTTCCGCAGGACCGACGGCGCAGCCATGCGGTCCGTCCGGTCGATCTTGCCGGAGCTGACCGTGGAATACCCGGGCAACCGCACGCCCTGGTTCTTGCAGCCGGACGCTGGAGCGGTCGAGCACCGGACACCGCTCCGCGACGGCTCGGTGCAAAAAGGTCCAGCTCCATCAGGGCGGGCCAGGGCCCGGAGAGTTCGGCGGTGACCTCGCCCTTGTCGTTGAGGCGGGCGGCGGTGCAGTGGTCGACGTAGCCGCGCTTGCCAAGGATGTCGGCGGGTGTCGGCGGGTTCCGATATCCGGGCGTGCGGAATAGGGCGATGAGGCCCATGCCTCCAGCTCGACCGGGACACGGTGCCACAAGGGGCACAGGGGGCCGGAGCCGGCTGTCCCTGGGCTACTCGGTAGCGTCCTTCTAGTGAATCTCAACCTCTTCAACGATGTGCCCGACGGCCTGACTCGACGAGCTCGATCGTTCGTCTCAGTGCACGGAGTCAAAGTCGACGTCAGGCACGTCGAGGACCACAGGCAGTGGTGGCTTGAGCAAGACATCCCGGCGGCGGTCATCGACCGGATGGCGGCTTACTGATCGTTTCAGAATGAGGTTCGGAGTCGTCGCAAGCAGATGATGCTGCAAGCGAGTTGAAGCAGGCCGAGGTGGAGATCGGCGCGTATCTCATAGCGGATCCGCAGTCGTTTGAACTGGTGGAGCCAGGCGAAGGTCCGTTCCACGACCCAGCGCGTCTTGCCCAGCCCCGAGCCGTGCGGGACACCTCGACGGGCGATCTTCGGGGTGATGCCCCGAGCCCGCAGGATGCGGCGGTACTTGTCGTAGTCGTAGCCGCGGTCGGCGAACAGCCGTCGCGGCCGGTGGCGCGGCCGGCCGACCAGGCCGCGGATGCGGGGAATCGCGTCCAGCAGGGGTGTCAGCTGGGTGACGTCATGACGGTTTCCGCCGGTCAGAGTCACAGCAAGAGGAGTGCCGTGCCGGTCGACGATCAGGTGGTGCTTGCTGCCCGGCCGGGCGCGGTCGACCGGCGAAGGTCCGGTGTGAGCCCCCCTTTCAGGGCCCTGATGTGCGAGCCGTCGATCGCGGCGTCGTCCATGTCCAGCAGACCGGCTTTGCGTAGTTCTGCCAGGAGCACTTCGTGCAGGCGGGGCCAGACGCCGGCCTCGGTCCAGTCCCGCAGGCGCCGCCAGGCCGTCACTCCACTGCAGCCGGTCCGCTCGGCGGACACGTCTCTCCAGCTGACGTTCTTGCGCAGCACGTAGACGATGCCCCGCAGGGCCGCACGGTCGTCCGCCGGCAGGCGTCCGGGATACCGATGGCGCCGCGGCGGGCGGGGCGGCAGCAGCGGAGCGATACGTTCCCACAGCTCATCAGGCACAAGATCATCCGACACCCGCAACACTCTGCCGCCACCAAGCCCGACCGCCAACCCCCAACAGCGAACTCATTCTGAAACGATCAGTTAGAGTTCCTAACAAAGGCGTTGGACGTGTCGGTGGGTGATGAGGCAGGTGGCGAGGCCGAGGAAGGCTTCGTGGATGTCGTCGCGTCGTTCCCAGCGGACGCGGAGACGGCGGAAGCCGTGCAGCCAGGCGATGGTCCGCTCGAC